>CALEYY010000106.1 GCA_937928295.1 uncultured Moraxellaceae bacterium | reverse complement strand
AGTTTCGCGATCCCAGCGATCGGTCTGGTCGATTTCGATGGCCTGATCCGACTTCACGAACTTCTGCGCGAGGGCCGGCAGCTTGATGCTGGGCTTGCCGAGCACGCGCGCGGTAATGGCAAAATGACGACCATCGTCCTCATGCGCAACGACGGTAAAACCGTCGTGCTTGGCCATCTCGGCCTTGCGCACCACATAGTCGGGCGAAGTCAGCATCGCCAGCACTCGCGCCAGTGGCGCATCCCAGGTCAACGAAGTTTCAAATTTCATGAGCCGACCTCGCGCGTGGCACGCAATTATTGGAAAGGATGACGCAACACAATCGTCTCTTCGCGGTCAGGGCCGGTGGAGATGATGTCGATCGGGCAGCCTACCAGCTCTTCGATGCGCTTGATGTAAGCACGCGCATTAGCCGGCAGCTTCTCCAGATCCTGCACACCGACGGTCGAATCCGACCAGCCCGGCAGCTCTTCGTAGATCGGGGTCACGGTTTCGTAGGCCACAGCATCCGACATCATGCCTTCAATGCAGCCCGGCGCGCGCGTTTCATAGCCGGTGCAGATCTTCACCGAAGTCAGGCCATCGAGCACATCGAGCTTGGTCAGGCAGATGCCGGAGATGGAGTTGAGCTCAACGGCACGACGCAGCACGACGGAATCGAACCAGCCGCAGCGACGGGCACGGCCGGTGGTGGAGCCGAATTCGTGGCCGACCTTGGCCAGATGCGCACCAGTTTCATCGAACAGTTCGGTCGGGAACGGACCACCGCCAACACGCGTGGTGTAGGCCTTGGTGATGCCGAGCACATAGTCCAGATACAGCGGGCCGAAGCCGGAGCCGGTGGAAGTGCCGCCAGCGGTGGTGTTCGACGAAGTCACATACGGATAAGTGCCGTGATCGATGTCGAGCAGCGAGCCTTGCGCGCCCTCGAACATGATGCGCGCACCGGCACGACGGAAGTCATGCAGAATGCCCGGCACATCGGCGACCAGATCACGCAGCTGCTCGCCCCACGACAACGCCAGATCCAGCGTTTCCTGGAAGTCGATGGGATCGACCTTGTAATACTGGGTGAGCTGAAAGTTATGGTAGGCGATGATTTCGCCGAGTTTGGCTGCCAGTGTTTCACGACGGTACAGATCGGCCAGACGCAAGCCGCGACGCGCAACCTTGTCTTCATAAGCCGGGCCGATACCGCGACCGGTGGTGCCGATGGCGGACTTGCCGCGCGCAGCCTCACGCGCTTTGTCTAGCGCGACATGATAGGGAAGGATTAGCGGGCAAGCGGCCGACACCTTGAGGCGCTCGCGCACCGGCACGCCCTTGGCTTCGAGATAGGCCATTTCCTTGAGCAGCGCATCCGGTGCCAACACCACGCCATTGCCGATAAGGCATTGCACGCCGGCACGCAGAATGCCGGACGGGATGAGGTGCAGCACGGTCTTTTCGCCATCGACCACGAGGGTGTGGCCGGCGTTGTGGCCGCCCTGAAAGCGCACCACGGCCTGCGCGTTGTCGGTCAGCAGATCGACGATCTTGCCCTTGCCTTCATCACCCCATTGGGTGCCCAGAACCACTACATGCTTGCCCATGACTCAGTCTCTAATTTGCAGGATCAGGAAGCGATGGTGCGCACTTGCCAGCGCCCATCGTCAAAAAGGAATTCACGGTCACAACCGGCCTCAAGCGCCGTTAGCGGCGAGCCCGGCAATTGCTGCACCACACGCTGGCCGCTGGCGCGTGCTTCGGCGATAGCCGCGAGCAGTGCCGCCGCTTCGCCCGCCGGCGCAATAATGCCGCGCGCCGCGACAGGCTGCGTGTCGAAGTCGAGCCATTGCTTCAAGTCGGCGCTGAAGCCGGTCGCCGGTCGCGCACGCCCGAAAGCCTCACCGACATGATCGTAGCGGCCGCCCTTGGCGACCTCGCTGCGCTGGCCGGCCACATAGGCGGCAAAGACCAGCCCGGTGTGATAGTGGTAGCCGCGCAGCTCGCCGAGATCCACATACAGCGTGACTTGCGGATGCGACACATGCAGCGCGGACACCACGGCCTGCATGTCGGTGAGTGCATCGGCCACCGCTATTGGAGCGGCCGACCAGATACGCGCAGCACGAGCCAGCACACTGCATCGCCACACAGGCCCGGCAAGGGTGCCAGCGCCTGAGCAATCACTTCTTTCACGACGAGGGCGGGCAATTGCTCCTGCCATTCCGGCAGCGATTTGCGCGCCAGAATGCTTTGCAACTCGCACTCCGCCAGCGACGACACATCGGCGGCCTGCATGAATGCACGGAAGATGCCGACATGGCCAAGATCCAGCGTGATGTCTTTGGCGCCCGCCAAGCTCAGACCGTCGAGCATCAGCCGAATGACTTCGATGTCGCTTTCGACGCCGGCGTGACCGTAAAGCTCGGCGCCAATCTGCACCGGGCAACGCGAGGCCGACAGACCGGTCGGGCGCGCCTGCAGGATGGTACCGGCGTAGCAATAGCGGGCTGGGCCGGTGACCGGCAGACAATGAGCATCTAGGCGCGCGACCTGCGGCGTCATGTCGGCGCGCACGCCCATCATGCGGCCGCTGAGCTGGTCGGTGATCTTGAAGGTGAGATCGTCGAGGTCACGCCCCGAGCCCGTCAGCAGGGAATCGAGATACTCCATCAGCGGTGGAAAAACGAGGGCATAACCCCAGCTGGCAAAGCGATCCAGCAAGCGGCGGCGCAACGATTCCAGACGCGCCGCCTCAGCAGGCAGCACATCCGCCACCCCATCGGGCAGCAACCAGGCATCGACCGGTTTGACCATGATTTCTCACAAGCTCAGACACAAAAAAACCGAGTCAGCACTCGGTTCGGGGCAGTTTAACACAGGATTGTCGATGTTGCCCAAGGTCACAGCCCCGCATGGCTGCGACCTTGGGGGCACTCACTTGCCGGACTTCTGCATGTAGCGCAGGAACTCGCTGTCGCCCTTCAGCACCATGACATCGCTGGGCTTGTTGAAGGTGTTGCGATACACCTGCAAGGAACGGTAGAACTTGTAGAACTCCGGGTCCTGACCAAAAGCCTTGCGCGAAATCGCGGCAGCTTCGGCATCGCCCTGACCGCGCAGGGTTTCAGCCTGACGATACGCTTCCGCCAGAAGCACACGCTGCTGGCGCTCCGCCTCGGACTTGATGCGATCCGACATTTCCGTGCCTTGCGAGCGATGCTCACGGGCTTCGCGTTCGCGCTCGGTGCGCATGCGGTTGTAGATCGACTCTAGCGTGGAGTTCGGAAAATCAACACGCTTGACGCGCACATCGACCACCTGAATACCGAACTCGCGGCTGGCGACCGTGTTTGCCGCCTGGGTGAGGTCAAGCATGAGCTGCTCACGCTGCCCCGATACCACTTCCTTGACCGTCCGCTCGGAAACGCGATTCTTCAGGCCGTCACGCACAAGGGGCAACAGGCGCGACTCAGCCTGCTTAAAGTCGCCACCAGTGGCGGTGAAGAAGCGCTTCACATCATCCACGCGCCACATCACATAGGCATCGATGATGAGGAACTTGCTTTCCTTGGTAAGAAATTCGGTGCGCTCGGCATCACTGACCTGCAGGCGTGAATCGAAGCGACGAACCTCATGCACCATCGGGATCTTGAAGTGCAGACCCGGCTGCAAATCTGCCTCGACCACCTCACCAAAGCGCAGTAGCACGGCGCGCTCGGTGGCACTGACGGTGAAAAACGCACTGTTCACAATGAACAGCAGAAAGAGAACGACGGACAGCGCCGACACATTACGCGAGCCCATTAGCGTGCTCCTTCCAGATTACGACCACTGCGCACAAAGTCGCGCACGCTCGATGTTGCCGCCGGCTCGATCACCGGGCCGGTGCCCGCCGCTGGAGTCGCAGGCACGGTTGCCGCCGGCAGGCCGAGCTTGTCCATGGGCAGATAAAGCAGCGGCGCAGCACCCTTGGGCTCGACCACAACCTTGCTGGTTTTGCTCATCACGGCGTCCATCATGTCGAGGTACATGCGCGAGCGCATCACGCCGGGGTTCAGGCGGTATTCGCCGAGCAGGCCCTTGAAGCGCGAGGCATCGCCTTGGGCACGATCGACCACTTCCTGCTTGTAGCCCGAGGCATCCGCGACCAAACGCGCCGCCTGACCTCGCGCTTCCGGCACGATGCCGTTGGCGTAGGTTTCGGCCTGGTTCTTCAGGCGCTCCTTGTCTTCCTTGGCGCGAATCACATCGTCGAAGGCCGACTTCACATCTTTCGGCGGCAGCGCTTCGAGAATATTGACGTTACGCACGCTCAAGCCAGTCTTGTAGCGATCCAGGTAGGACTGCAAGCGCGGCTGAATGTCTTGCGCCACGCGCGCACGACCCTCATTGAGCACCTGCGTCATGGTGCCGTTACCCACCACATGGCGCAGTGCCGACTCCGTGGCATGTGCCAGCGTGGACTCAGGGCTGGCCACCGACAAGGCATACAGGCGCGGGTCAGCAATGCGGTACTGAACCGACAGCGAAATATCAACAATGTTTTCATCTGCCGTGATCATGCTGGCATTGAGCGGCATCTGCTCAGTACGCTCCACATTGACCTTCTGGACGGAATCCATCAGCGGCGGATGCCAGTGCAAACCAGCAGTCTGGATGCTCTGGAACGCGCCGAAGCGGAACAGCACGGCGCGCTCGGCCTGCTCAACGCGGTAAAAGCCGAAGATCACCCACAGGGCAAAGGCCCCTAGCAGCAACAGGCGCGACAGCTGCTTTTCGCCGGACGGGTCCGAGCCATTGAACATGTCGCCCAGACGATCCGTCAGCGACGGCCCTTTGGGCCCGCCAGCAGCAGGGCGACGCCCCCACGGATCGGGCTTGTCGCCATCAGGCTTTTGCCCGGAGCCAGGTTGATTCCACGCCATCGCAAACTCCTGTCAGGCAGCTGCAGGGTCGAGATCGACCACCACATCTGCTCGTGTTAGCCCCTCGCGCGCCAGCCACTGCGCCAAGTCGGGCGTTTGAATTCTTACTTGCACACGACAGCCACCGGCGTCGTTGCTGATTTCTTCCTCAACCACACCCAAGCTGTACAGGCGTGATCGCAATCGCGCCAGTCGCGGCGGCAAATCCAGCCACAGCCATTCCCACGGTGTTGCCAGGCAAGCCTGCATGGCCAGCAGCAGCTCACTCATGCCAACGTTATCACGCGCCGACAGCCAGACCGCCTGCGGGCGGCCTTGGTCATCGCAATCGATGCGTGGCGCACGCTCATCCAGTGCATCGATCTTGTTGTAGACCAGCAGCACCGGCGCTGTCGCACCCACTTCTTGCAGCACCGCCTGCACCGCTTGCAGATGAATATCGCGATCCGCGCTGGCGGCATCGACCACATGTAGCAGCAGATCGGCCTGCGCTGTCTCTTCCAGCGTGGCTCGAAAGGCATCAACGAGCTGATGCGGAAGGTGGCGTACAAAGCCTACCGTATCTGCCAGCACCATCGGGCCAATACCATCCAGACTCAAGCGCCGCAAAGTCGGGTCGAGGGTAGCAAACAAGCGGTCATCTGCGTAGACATCCGCACCGGCAAGGCGGTTAAACAGTGTTGATTTTCCGGCATTGGTGTAACCAACCAGCGACACCGTGGGCATACCGGCTTTTTGCCGCGCCGCACGCCCCTGAGCGCGGGTCTGGCGCACTTTTTCCAGCCGCTCTTTCAGGTTTTCGATGCGAATACGCAGCAAGCGACGGTCGGTTTCCAGCTGAGTCTCGCCGGGCCCACGCAAGCCGATGCCGCCCTTCTGCCGCTCAAGATGCGTCCAGCCGCGAACGAGGCGCGAAGACAGGTGGTCGAGCTGCGCCAGCTCGACTTGCAATTTGCCTTCGTGGGTTCGTGCGCGCTGGGCAAAAATATCCAGAATCAGGCCGGTGCGATCCAGCACGCGGCATTTCAGCACGCTTTCCAGATTGCGCTCTTGCGCCGGGCTCAAGGCGTGATTGAACAACACCACTTCAGCCTCAAGCTCGACTACCAAGGCGGCAATTTCAGCGACCTTGCCGCTGCCGGCATAAAGCCGGGCGTCCGGCCGCTGGCGTGAACCGGTGACGATGCTGAGCACCTGCACATCAGCCGAGGCTGCGAGCAGCTCGAACTCGTGCAGGTCTTCGTCCTGACCCTGTTGCCTCAGCTCAAGATGAACCAAGATGGCGCGCTCGCCACCCGCCGGGCGTTCAAAATACTCCACGCCAGACCTCAGGCGAAGGGCGGCTGGTCGTCATCTTCCTCTTCATCGAAGTCTTCGAGGCTGGAGCTGGCACCTGCGACGGTACCACCAATCGGCACAGTGCTGCCGGGCAGACTGGTACGCGGGTTGCGTGCCGGCACAACCGTGGAGATGGCATGCTTGTAGACCATTTGGCTGACGGTGTTTTTCAGCAGCACCACATATTGATCAAACGATTCGATCTGGCCTTGCAGCTTGATGCCGTTGACCAGAAAGATGGAAACAGGGATGCGCTCTTTGCGCAGGGCATTTAGAAACGGGTCTTGCAGTGTTTGGCCTTTCGACATGACAGTGTCCTCAGTGGCTCAAGGCGAGCCGATCCAAATGGACTGGCCGGCGGCCAGCTCTCTGCAAGGCAGAAATGGCAACCTCAATCACAAGCTTGCTTACAGTTCACTGTGGGGGCAGATGTCGTTTATTTCAAGCGGACACCGACAGAAGTGCTAGGACGCGGTCGACCAGATGCGGTTGTGCCGGGTCCAGCCAGGTCACATCCGGGAAGCTGCGCAGCCAGGTCAGCTGGCGCTTGGCCAGTTGACGGGTCGCCGCCAACCCGCGCTCGCGCAGTTCGGCCAGATCAAATTCGCCATCGAGGTGCTGCCAAACCTGACGATAACCGACCGAGCGCATGGAGGGCAGGCCCAGATGCAGGTCGCCACGGGCACGCAGGGCCTGCACTTCCTCGACCAGACCAGCGGTCAACATTTGATCGAAACGCAGCGCGATGCGCTGATGCAGCAACGCCCGATCCGGCGGCGCGATAGCCAGCCAGTGCATCTGCCAGGGCAGCGCTTCGGCGGGAGCTTGCTCGGCGTGGCATTGCGTCAGAGTTTTGCCGGTCAGCATCCAGACTTCCAGCGCACGCTGCAACCGCTGGCTGTCATGCGGAGGGATGCGCGCGGCAGCTATCGGGTCGATCTGCTGCAGGCGCGCGTGCAGCGCCGGCCAGCCATCGCGCGCGGCTTCGGCATCGAGCGCGGCGCGAATGTCGGCATCGGCTTCCGGCAATACCGCCAGGCCATCGCGCAAGACCTTGAAGTACATCATGGTGCCGCCGACCAGTATCGGTACGCGACCCGCCGCCGTAATTTCCTGCATGGCAATCAGGGCATCGCGGCGAAAATCGGCGGCAGAGTAGGCTTGCGCAGGGTCAATGAGGTCAATGAGACGGTGCGGCGCCTGGCGCAGCTCATCGGCCGTGGGCTTGGCGGTGCCGATGTCCATGCCGCGATAAATCATGCCGGAATCGACCGAGATGATCTCGCCGACACCGCGCGTTACCAGCGCCATGGCCAACGCCGTCTTACCGGCTGCTGTCGGGCCCATCAGGCACAGCGCGGGTGGCAGAGCGGCCATCAGCGACCTCGCAAAAACAGGCGATCGAGATCAGCCAGCGTCAGCCGTGTCCAGGTCGGGCGGCCGTGATTGCATTGGCCGCTGCGTTCGGTCGCCTCCATATCACGCAGCAGCGCGTTCATTTCGGTGATGCTGAGCTGGCGATTGGCGCGGACAGCGCCGTGACAGGCCATCGTGGCCATCAGCTCGTTACGCTGCTCTTCGACGCGCCGAGTCTGGCCATGCGTGAGCAAGTCCGACAGCACATCGCGTACCAGAGCCTCGGCACCTGCTTGCGCCAGCAGTGACGGCACAGCGCGGATCAGCAGAGTTTCCGGCCCGAGGCGCTGCAAGGCGATGCCCATCTCGTTCAATGCAGCTTCGCTTTGCTCGGCCAGATCGGCCTCACGCTGGCTAACGGCGAGACTGATCGGCACTAATAAAGGTTGCGCGACAATACCCGTGCCGCCCTGCGCTGCTTTCAGGCGCTCATAGACGATACGTTCGTGCGCCGCGTGCATGTCGACCAGCACTAGGCCCTCGGCATTTTGCGCAAGAATATAGACGCCGTGGAGCTGGCCGAGGGCATAGCCCAGCGGCGGCGGGCCGGCCTGATCGGAGGTCAGCGTGGAGAGATTTGGAAGTGACTCGGCCGGGCGGCCCGAGCTCGCACCGAGATAATCGGCAAAGGCTTCGCGCGCGGGGGCGCCGGCACTCCAGTCCAGTCCAGTCTGCTGCGTCGGCGCGGAATAAGATGGCATCGCGCCCGCCCACGCCGGGGGCTGCACCGACTCATGGCTGACCGGCGCAGCATCCTGCGGGCGTACGCTGGCCAAGGCACGATGCAGGCCGCGATAAATGATGTCGTGAACGCTGCGCTGCTCGCGAAAGCGCACCTCATGCTTGGTCGGATGCACATTCACATCGACCGCCGCCGGATCGATGTCGAGATACAGCACGAAGGCCGGGTGGCGGCCGTGAAACAGCACATCGGCATAGGCTTGCCGCACTGCGTGCGAGACGGTCTTGTCGCGCACCATGCGGCCATTGACGAAGAAGTACTGCAGGTCGGCCTGAGCGCGCGAGAAAGTCGGCAAGGCTATCCAGCCATGCAGATGCACGCCCGCCGACTCGATCGACAGCGGCTGCGCGGCCTCGACAAAAGCCGGGCCGCAGACCTGACTGAGGCGACGCTTGAGCGACACCTCATCGTGCGCGGGCTTGAGCTGCCAGAGCTGACGCTGGTTGTGGCTCAGGCTGAAGCTGACTTGCGGGGCCACCAAGGCCAAGCGCCGGATGACTTCTTCGAGATGGCCGAATTCGGTATTTTCACTGCGCATAAATTTGCGCCGCGCCGGCGTATTAAAGAACAGATCGCGCACTTCAACGGTCGTGCCACGCGGATGCCGTGCCGGCTCCATGACCGCCGCCATGTCACGGCCTTCCGAACGCACCGCCCAGCCCACGCCCTCTTCCTCTTGGCTGGAAGTCATGGTCAGGCGTGATACTGACGCGATAGATGCCAGCGCCTCGCCACGAAAGCCGAGTGTGGCGACCGCTTCCAGATCATCGAGATGATGAATCTTGCTGGTGGCGTGGCGCGCTAGTGCGAGTGGAAGGTCGTCCTTGGCGATACCATCGCCATCATCGCGAACGCGCAAACCGGCGATACCGCCCTGCTCGACCTGCACATCAATGGCACGCGCACCGGCATCGAGCGCATTTTCGATCAGCTCCTTGATCACGGATGCCGGGCGCTCGACGACCTCGCCTGCGGCAATCTGGTTCGCTAGGCGCGCGTCGAGCAGATGAATACGGGCCACGCGAAATCCTCAGTTCTGATCGAAGTAGGTGCCGGGCACCGGGAAGCGGCGGCAGAAATTGACGATGCCGGAGCCGATCTTCGCCGCCAAGTCGCGCTGATAGTCACTATCCGAGAGTCGCTGCTCTTCATCCGGATTAGAAATGAAGCCGGTTTCCACCAGCAGCGATACCATGCCCGGCTCTTTCAGCACGGCAAAGCCGGCCTGCTCGACATTCTGACTATGCAGCTTACCAACCAGCGGCTGCATCTCGCCCAAAATCATCCGGCCCATTTCCAGGCTGTGCTTGAGCGTGCCCTCCACCAGCATGCCCGCCAGCACATTGGAAATGTCATCGCTGTCGGCGGCGACGCCTCCGATCAAGTCGGACTTGTTTTCCTGCTCCGCCAATTGCTGCGCAAAGCGCGAGGTGGCGCTGTTGGCACCCTTCAGCGACAGTGCGAACACCGAAGCGCCATGCGCCTGACGGCTGGGGGCCGAGTCAGCATGTATGGACACGAAAATATCGGCACGATGCTCATCGCGACCGATCTTGCGACGCTGCTGCAAAGGAATGAAGAAATCCGAATCGCGGGTGAGGTCAGCCTTGATGCCATCCTGCCCGTTCAGGTACTGCACCAACTCACGAGCGATGGCCAGTGTCACCATTTTCTCTCGGGTGCCGAGGCTGCCGATTGCGCCTGGATCCTCGCCACCATGACCAGGATCGATGGTGACGACAATCTTACGGCCGCCGGACTTGAACAAGCCTCGCGAGGGCTTCTCTTGAATAGTCGGCTCAAGGTGCACCACGGGCTTGGGCTCCAATTTGGACTTGCTCGGAGGCACAACGGCAATCACCGAGTTGTTCACTGCACGCGGTAGTAAATCAATCACCAGCCGATGATTGTACTGACCGCTGGGGCCCAGCAAAAAAACCTTGGCTTCGGCGTCCTGCTTCAGGTCCAGCACCAAGCGCGGCGTATTGCCATCGGTATCCAGACGCATGGCATCGAGAGCGCCAACCTGCGCCGGCCAGCGTGGCCCCTCAATGCGCGTGGTGGCCTTGGGCATGAGCACGATAATCCGGCCCGGGCTGCTGTCTTCACTGACGCGAAAGTCCGTCGTGCCATCCAGCTCCAAAACCAGGCGTGTCGAATCACTACCACTCCACGAGCGAACGCTCAGGATTTCTGCAGCAGAGCTCAAGGCAGGCAACAACAAGGCAGCGGCGAGCGCAACATAACGGCGGCAGTTCAGCATTTGCTTCATGCAAAGCATCTCGACAAAGCGTCGGCAGCGCGTGCCGACAAAGATGAAATAGTCACTACACGCCCTGCACCTTGCTCAGGCACATCCAAGGCGATAATCCAATCCGGCTGCGGCAGTAGGGGCTCACCGCGCATGGGCCATTCGACTAGCGTCAGGGCGTCGTCACGAAAGTAGTCACGATAACCCATGAGCTCCAGCTCTTCAGGGTCGAGCAATCGATACAAGTCAAAATGAAATACCGTTGCAGCGGCCAATTCGTAGGGCTCAACCAGAGTGTAGGTCGGGCTTTTTACTGGGCCAGTATGACCATACGCCTGCAAGATGCCGCGCGTTAGCGTGGTCTTGCCAGCACCTAGGTCGCCCAGCAGATACACCAAGCCTCGGCCGGCAAAAGCCTCGCCCAAACGCTGCCCCAAAGCAACCGTCGCATCGGCATCGGCCAACATTAATGTAATCGCACTCATCGTACAGGCTCGATAGGATTCAGTAGACGGCGCAACGGGTGCCACAGGTCCGATGCCAGCAAACCGCGCTCGCCCTGCTCAGACGCCATGTCACCGGCACGCGCATGCAAACTGACACCCAAGGCCGCTGCTTCAAATAGTGGCAAACCTTGGGCCAACAAGGCGCCGATCAGGCCCGCCAGCACATCACCCATGCCTGCCGTAGCCATACCAGGATTACCCGCCGCACATTGCCAGCAGCGCGTGCCATCGGCAATTAACGAGCCCGCACCCTTGAGGATGACGACGCCACCAAACTGTGCCTGCAAGGCATGAACCGCCGCGATACGATCCTGCTGAATCCCTGCAACTGAGCATTGCAGCAATCGTGCCGCTTCGCCGGGATGCGGCGTAAGAATGCGGGCCGGATGCAACTGCGGATTCTGTGCCAGCCAAGTCAGGCCATCGGCATCAAGCACTTGTTGCGCGCCGGCTTGCGCCAGTGTCGGCCAAAGCATTTGCGCCCAGGCACCCAAACCCAGGCCGGGGCCGACAACCACGACTCGTGCCTGGCTCAATGCCGGCATGAGATCGGCGCGCTGTTTCACCGCCAGAGCCATCAATTCAGGGCGATGTAGCCATAGCGTAGCCGCCGTTAGCTCAGCACAGGCCACCGTAGTCACACCAGCGCCGGAGCGCAGCGCTGTTTCGGCGGCGAGCAGGATGGCACCGCTATAGCCCGCATCGCCCCCAACCAGCAGCATCGGGCCAAAATCGCCTTTGTGCGCATCGCGGGCACGCGGCATCAACCAGCGCTGTGCCAGCTCAGCGTGCAGGGCATCATTAATTACGCGGGGAGATGTCGTGGTGGTCATTCGTCAAGGATGGCAGAATGCGTGCCATGAGGCGACTACCTGTGCAGCAAGATCCTGCCAATTCACTCGATCTGACCACGCTCGCCGCCGACATCAAGCGCTGGGGGCGCGAGCTCGGCTTTCAGCAGGTCGGCATTACCGACACCGACCTCGGCGAGCACCCGGCGCATCTGGCGAAATGGCTGGACGAGGGCTATCAGGCCAACATGGAATGGCTGCGCGAACCTAAGCGCGTGGACCCCGAGGCGCTGATTCCCGGCACGCAGCGCATCATCAGCCTGCGCATGGATTATCTGCCCGCCGAACCGCGCATCCACGAGATTCTGCAGGATGGCCGGCGCGCTTATCTGGCTCGCTATGCGCTCGGCCGCGACTATCACAAGATCATCCGCAAACGCTTGCAGCAGCTCGCCGATCGCATTGTGGCAGCGGTCGGGCCGTTTGGTTACCGCGCTTTTGTGGATTCGGCACCGGTGCTGGAAAAGGCGCTGGCGAGCCAGGCCGGGCTGGGCTGGATGGGCAAGCACACGGTCATCATCAATCGCAGTGCCGGCTCGTACTTTTTTCTCGGCGAGCTGTTCACGGACTTGCCATTGCCGGTGGACGAGCCGGTCAGCAACCACTGCGGCAGTTGCCAGGCCTGCATCGACATCTGCCCGACAAAAGCCATCGTGGCGCCCTACACGCTTGATGCCGGCAAATGCATCAGCTACCTGACGATCGAATATCGCGGCGTGATTCCGCTGGAGTTACGACGACCGATCGGCAATCGCATTTTCGGCTGCGATGACTGTCAGCTGGTGTGTCCGTGGAATCGCTATGCGCAGGCCAGCCAAGAAGCCGCGTTCACGCCACGGCATGCCTTTGACGGCCCGGATTTGCTGGATCTGTGGACCTGGGATGAGGCCACCTGGCTGAAGCAAACTGAGGGCATGCCGCTGCGGCGAATGAACTATGCGAGCTGGCTGCGCAACCTGTCGATTGCGCTGGGCAATGCGCCACAATCACCCGACATTCTGGCGGCCCTCACCCTGCGCCGCACCACTCTGACAGACAGCGGACAGCTCGACGCTGTGCTCAGCGAGCACATCGAATGGGCGATCGCCGAGCAGTCAGCGTGATCAGTCTTCGCTGAACCCGGGCAGCTTGAAGAAATACTGACGGTAGTAGCGCAGCTCTTCGATCGAATCCTTCACATCATCCAGCGCCAGATGCGAGCTTTTCTTGGTAAAACGCTGCAACAGATCCGGGTACCAGCGTCGCGCCAGCTCCTTCACCGTGCTCACATCCAGATTGCGGTAGTGAAAAAAGGCTTCCAGCTTGGGCATGGTGCGATACAGGAAGCGGCGATCCTGGCAAATCGAGTTGCCACAGATCGGCGACTTTTTAGGATCCACGAAGCGACTGAGAAACTCCAGCGTCTGTGCCTCTGCTTCAGCCTCGCTGATGGTGCTGCGGCGCACGCGCGAGATCAGGCCGGAGTTGCCATGCTGCGTGGTATTCCACTCGTCCATGGCATTGAGCACGATGTCTTTCTGGTGAATCGCCAGCACCGGCCCTTCGGCCAGAATGTTGAGATGCGCATC
Source organism: uncultured Moraxellaceae bacterium (assembly GCA_937928295.1). Classification (GTDB taxonomy): domain Bacteria; phylum Pseudomonadota; class Gammaproteobacteria; order Pseudomonadales; family Moraxellaceae; genus Perlucidibaca. The sequence continues at coordinate 10,530 of CALEYY010000106.1, read as the reverse complement.
GGTGACAATCGTCGCGATCTCAATGATGCGATCCGTATCCGGGTTCAACCCCGTCATCTCCAGATCAATCCAGATCAGATTGCCGGCCTTGTTGTTGTTCATGAACACTCCCCGCGCACGCCATCAGTGGCACAATGGCGGCAAGCATAGCAGACCGCGACCGCGCGCCCCGACAGGAATTGCATGAGCCAACGCCGTATCAGCCGTCAACAGAGCTTTCGCATTGATCGCATTCAGTCCGAGCGAATTGCCCGCGCCGAGAAACGCGAGGCGAAGGTCGATGCCCTGCTCGCCGGCGGCGACCTCGGGGCCGAGCAGCGTGGCCGCGTCATTGCGCACTATGGCGTACAGCTGGCCATCGAGGCGCTGGAAGGCGAGCTGCAAGGCCAGCGCTTTCGCTGCCATCGGCGCAGCAATATCGATGCGCTGGTCACCGGCGACCATGTCATCTGGCAGCCCGCCGCCGACGGCCTGACCGGCATCATCACCGCGCTGATGCCGCGCCATTCGGTGCTGGTGCGCCCCGACCCCTACAACAAGCTCAAGCCCGTCGCGGCCAATATTGACCGCATCCTGCTGATCATCGCGCCTGAGCCCACGCCGTCGCCGGAATTGATTGACCGTTATCTGATCGCCTGCGAGACCACCGGCATTCGCCCCGTCATTGTGCTCAACAAGGCCGATGTGATGACTTTGGCGCAGGCCACGACGCTGGGCGCGCTGCTCGCCAGCTTCGCGGTACTGGGCTATGAAACCCGTACGCTGTCTGCTCATGGCGACATGGGTGATCTGAACGCCTTGGTGGCCAATCGCACCGTGGTGTTTGTCGGCCAGTCCGGCGTTGGCAAATCCTCGCTGATCAATGCCCTGCTACCGGATGTGAACCAGAAGGTGCATCAGCTCTCTACCGGCTCCAAGCTCGGCCAGCACACCACAACCACGGCTATCTGGTTCGACCTGCCCGGCGGTGGCGCGCTCATCGACTCGCCCGGCATCCGCGAGTTTGGCGTCTGGCACATGGACCGTGAGCAGCTGCTCGAGGGCTTCATCGACTTTCAGGACCATCTCGGGCAATGCCGCTTCCGCAACTGCAAGCATGCCCGAGAGCCTGGTTGCGCACTCTTGCAGGCCGTTGCCGATGGCCATGTTCAGGCTCGCCGCCTAGCCAGCTTCCAGCGCCTCATTAGTGAATTGGAAGCGCGCTGAGCGCGGGGTATACTCCGGCACTTTCCGCCACCCCAGATCGAGTTGAACATGGATCGCGTTTTTGATTTTATCGGCAATCACCCCATGCTGTTCAGCAGCTTCATTGCGCTGCTGATTGCTTTTGTCGTGACTGAAATGCAGCGCGGCGGCCGTCGCATCAGTGGCAACGAGCTGTCGCGCTTGGTCAATCAGGCCGATGCCCGCGTGATCGACATTCGCAATGCTCAGGAATTTCGCGAAGGCCACATCACCGGCAGCGTCAATGTGCCCTACAGCCAGATCGGCGAAAAAGCCGCTGAGCTGGTGAAAGCTGGCAAGCCGATTATCGTGGTGTGCGCCCTAGGCCAGGTCGGCAGCGCTGCAGCCAAGACCCTGAAGCTCGCCGGCGCGACCGACATCAGCTTCCTCGGCGATGGCGTATCCGGCTGGCGCCAGCAAGGTCTGCCGCTGGTTCGCTAACCCTTATTACGCTTGCGAGAAGCCGCCATGACCGATGTCGTGATCTACACCACCACCATCTGCCCGTATTGCGTGCGCGCCAAGCAACTGTTTCAGCGCAAGGGCGTGAGCTATCGCGAAGTCGATGTCAGCTTCGATCAGGCCGAGCGCATGGCGCTGGTGGCACGCACCAAGCAGCGCACCGTCCCGCAAATTTTCATTAACGACCAGCATATTGGCGGTTGCGATGACCTTTACGCCCTAGAGCGTAACGGCCAGCTCGACCCGCTGCTGCAAGCCTGATTTTTTTCAAACCTGTTTTCGAGAACGACCATGACTGACGCTGCTCAACCGCAATTCGCTCTGCAACGCATTTACCTGAAAGATGCCTCTTTTGAAGTTCCCGGCGCCCCCCGCGTATTCCTGCAGACTTGGAGCCCGGAAGTCAGCATCGAGCTGTCCACCACGCACGAGCGTCTGGAAGATGGCAGCCACTTTGAAGTTGTGCTCGGCCTCACCGTCACCGCCAAGAATGAAGGCCAGGTCGCCTTTCTGGTGGAAGTGAAGCAAGCCGGCATTTTCCAAGCTCAAGGCTTCAATGATGCCGACCTCGGCCCCTTGCTCAATGCCTACTGCCCGAACCTGCTGTTCCCGTATGCGCGCGAAGCCATTTCCGACATCGTCGGCAAGGGCAGCTTCCCGCAGCTGCTGCTGCAGCCCATCAACTTCGATGCCGTTTACGCCGAGCGTCAGCGTCACGAAGCCGAAGAAGCCGCTGCTGCAACCGCGCACTAAGACCGTTCAGCTGCCGTTGCGAAACCCGGCCTGACGCCAGGCCTCGTAGACCATCACGGCAACACTGTTGGACAGATTCAAGCTGCGGCTACCTGCCTGCATGGGCAGCCGCAGCCGCTGTGTCGCCTCAAATTCGGCCAAATACTGGTCAGGCAAGCCGCGAGTCTCAGGGCCGAACACCAGCACATCGCCCGCCTGAAAAGCGACCTCAAAGGCCGAGCGCGAGCCTTTCGTGGTGCAGGCAAACCAGCGCTGCTCCGACAAAGCCGCACGCAAGGCCGCCCAATCTTCGTGCACGCGCAAGCTGGCCCACTCGTGATAATCCAGCCCGGCACGCTTGAGCTTGCTGTCGTCGAGATCAAAGCCCAAGGGCCTCACCAAATGCAAATGCGCGCCGGTATTGGCGCACAGGCGAATGATGTTGCCGGTATTGCCCGGAATCTCCGGCTCAAACAAAACCACATTCCACATACCCTTGCTCACTCAAGTTGTTCAAATTTCAACAGCACTGGCGTCAACCGCTAGCGCCATAACCCCGTTCTTGATTGCGTAATGATCAGACGAGCATATGAATATGGATCTTGTCGCCGACGGCGCTCTCGCCTATGGTGTGCAGTCTCGAAAACTGACACCCAAAGCCATGACTGCACGCCGACCTGCACCCAACTCCATCGACGTGTTCCTGCGTGATGTGAGTCGCCGTGCCCGCCTTACCGCTGAGTTCGCCACGCGCGACCGCGATGTGGCGCAGGACATCGTGCAGGAAGCCATGCTGACACTCGTCTCTAAGTACGGCCAGCATGATCCGTCAAGTTGGGGGCCGTTGTTCCACCGTATTTTACACAGTCGCCTGATGGATCACTTCCGTCGCGAAACCCGCCGCCGGAAATGGTTCACCTTTCTCGAATCGCCGGATGAAGAGGGCCTGGAAGATCCGTGGCAACAGATTCCCGACACTGTCGATCACAACCCCGTCACGCTACTGCAGCGTGCCGACAACATGGATGTGGTACTGGACGCCGTGCGTGACTTGCCAATGCGCCAGCAGCAAGCCTTTCTGCTGCGTGCCTGGGAAGGTTACGACACCGCACAAACGGCTGAGATAATGGGTTGCGCAGAGGGTAGCGTGAAAACGCACTACTTCCGCGCACTGAACAACATACGCGCGAAGCTCGGTGCCATCGGCACTACTGCGGAGGACATGTCATGAACAATGAACTGACACTCGATGATGCCCGGCTGGCTGCCCGCATCGCCGCCACACTCGATCAGGCCGCGCAAGGCAGCGACGATACCTGGGATGCGCGCATTCGTGACATCGCCGAGGGCCGCATCAAAGCTCCGGCACGCTCGCATCGTCTGCAATGGTCAGGTCTGGCGCTGGCCGCCAGCGTCACCTTCATGCTGGCCATGCCCGGCAGCTGGCTGTTCAAGATGAGCAATGGCAGTGTCACCGACGCTCAAGCCGCCTCGGTGGATGGTCAGATGCTGGAAGAGATTGACTGGCTCATGGCGATGGAGGAGGCAGCGAGTGAAGGCCGCTAAGGTGTTGATGCTGGCATCAAGCCTGCTGCTGACGCTGGGTCTCAGCGGCCAGGCATTGGCCGGCCCACAGCCCACTTGGGAACAATTGCCAGCTCAGCACCAAGAAGTGCTGAGCACTTTCCAGAATGACTGGGACAATCTGTCGCCAGAGCGCCGTGAAAAGCTCATGCGCCGCGCCGAAAGCTGGCAGCAACTGCCACCCGACTGCCGCGAAGCACTTCGTGATCGCTGGCGTGAACTGCGGGATCTACCGCCCGAGGTTCGCGCCTCACTGCGTCAGCGCTGGCAGGATATGTCGCCGGAAGAGCGCCGCGAATCCATGCAAAGCCGCCCGCACAAGGCCCGCTGCCCGCAAAACAACTGACACTCCTGAGGATGTGGGTCACAGCAAGCTATTTGCCGCAACCCACCTGAATCAATCCTCTTCGTCGTCACCACCGGCAACGCTCAGCCCCAGCTCCTTAATCTTCCGCGTCAGCGTATTGCGGCCCCAGCCCAGCACCACAGCGGCATCGCGGCGACGACCGCCGGTGTGCTGCAACGCCTCCAGAATCAGGATGCGCTCGAAGGCCGGCCCGGCAACATCCAGCAGCGGCACCGCCGGCGTGCTTTGCAACGCGCGCTTGGCCCACTGCGCCAGCGACTGCTCCCAGCCCGTCGACACCAGTTGCGGCTCCTGCTCGCCGCCAGGCTGTAACTCCGGCGGCAGATCCGAAATCAGCACTTCACGACTGGATGCCATCACCGTCAGCCAGCGGCAGGTGTTTTCCAGTTGACGCACATTGCCCGGCCACGGCAGCTGCTGCAGATACGACGATGCCTCGGGCGTCAGCGACTTCGGCTCAACCTGCAGCTCACGCGCGGCTCGTGTCATGAAGAACGCGGCGAGGCGCGGAATATCCTCACTGCGATCACGCAGGCGCGGAATGTGCACGCGGATGACATTCAGGCGATGAAACAAGTCCTCACGGAACTTGCCTTCGGCGACCAGCTTTTCCAAATTCTGATGCGTGGCCGCGATGATGCGGACATCGACGCGCACCGGCACATGCCCACCGACGCGATAGAACTCGTTGTCCGCCAGCACACGCAGCAGACGCGTCTGCGTGTCGATCGGCATATCGCCAATTTCGTCGAGAAACAGCGAGCCGCCATTGGCCTGCTCGAAGCGTCCGACACGCTGCGTGGTAGCGCCGGTAAACGCCCCTTTCTCGTGACCGAACAGCTCCGACTCCATCAGCTCCTTGGGAATCGCTGCCATGTTCAGGGCAATGAAGGGTTTGCGCGAACGCGGCGAATGCTGGTGCAGCGCGCCGGCCACCAGCTCCTTGCCCGTGCCCGACTCGCCATTGATCAGCACGGTGATATTGGAGTTGCTCAAACGACCAATCGCGCGAAAAACCTCCTGCATGGCCGGCGACTCACCGATGATGCCGGTGCTGCGCGCCGTCTCCGTTAGATCCGGCACCAGCTCGATCTGCTGCTCTTCATGGTGCGCGATGGCTCGTTTGACCAGCGCCACAGCCTCGTCCACATCGAAGGGCTTGGGCAGATACTCGAAAGCGCCTCCCTGATACGACGCCACTGCCGAGCTAAGGTCGGAATGCGCGGTCATGATGATCACCGGCACATCCGGGAAGCGGTCGCGCACCTTGGCCAGGAAGGTCAGGCCATCCATGCCGGGCATACGAATATCGGTGACGATGACCGCCGGCTGCTCATCATCGAGCTGATCGAGCGCACTGCCGGCATCTTCGAAGCAGCTTGCCTGCAAGCCAGCCTGCGTCAGGGCGCGCTCCAGAACCCAGCGAATGGCGCGATCATCGTCAATGACCCAAACTTGCTTGCTCATCATCTTGTGGCATCCAAAGGCAGGTAAATACTGAAGGTGGTTTCACCCGGCCGCGACTCGCATTCGATCAGGCCGTGGTATTGATGAATGATGTCCTGTGCAATCGACAGGCCAAGCCCGGAGCCGCCGGCGCGGCCGCTGACCATGGGGTAGAACATGGACTCGCGCAGCTCGGCCGGAATGCCCGGTCCGTTGTCGCGAATATCAATGCGCAGCACCAAGCGATGCCGTTTGGCACCGATGGTGAATTGCCGCACCGGGCGCGTTCGGAAGGTCAGCGTCGGCTCATGCTCACTGGGATTTTCCAACAGAGCCTGAAGCGCATTGCCACCAATATTGAGCATGGACTGAATGATTTGATCGGGGTCAGCGGTAATGTCTGGCAACGACGGATCATAGTCGCGCACCAGCTTGATGCGGCCATCCGCCTCGGCTGTCAGTAGCCCGGCGACACGCTCCAGGCACTCGTGCACGCTCATCGCGCGCAAGGTCGGCAGACGGCGCGGGCCGAGCATGCGATCCGCCAGCGAGCGCAGGCGATCCGCCTCCTCGATGATAATCTGCGTGTACTCGCGCAAATCTTCGGATGGCAGCTCGCGCGCCAGCAGTTGCGCAGCGCCGCGAATGCCGCCCAGCGGGTTTTTGATCTCGTGCGCGACACCGCGAACCAGCGTCCGCGTGGCGCGATGGCTGGCCAGCATGGCCTCTTCACGGGCAATGCGCAGCAGGCGATCACGCGGCTGAATCTCGATCAGCAGCTGAGTCTCCTCGTCCGGCGACTGCATCAGCGACACTGAATAATCCACCACGACATCGCGCAGGCCGACGCGCAAAGTGGCCTCGCGCTTGGTGAAGGGATGCCCGCTGCGCAAGGTCTCCTGCAGCGCCTCCTCGGTATTGCGATGGGTCTCCACCAGCACTTCCGCCAGCGCCGCACCAATGGCACGGGTATGGCTGACCGCCAGCAGGCTTTCTGCCGACGGATTGAGGTAGCGCAAACGCAATTCGGTATCGCAGAGCAGCACGGCCGTGCTGAGGTTATCGAGCAATCGCTTGGCGATACGGGCTTGGGACATGTTGCTCTCAAACAGACTCATGGATAGCCGTTAAACCTGCAAAAAATGCACCTAAAGCGCGCAGCGTCATGAAATAACCCGACGAATCGACATCCGCCCCGCTTTGCGCCATGCCTGAGCTGCATCGTCGCGCATTCGCAATCAGTATCGCACCAATATAGCGCACTATTGGCGCAGCTTTAGCGGCAATGCGCCAGAAACGCCCAAACAGCGGCGCTCAGGTTTTGCGCTACAATACGCGCCAAAGTTTCCACCTGCGGTATCGTCCCATGTCTGCTGCCAATCCCAAAGTCGGTTTCGTGAGTCTCGGCTGCCCGAAAGCCCTTGTCGACTCCGAACGCATCCTCACCCAGCTGCGCACCGAGGGCTACGAAATTTCGCCCAGCTACGACGGCGCCGACCTGGTCGTGGTCAACACCTGCGGCTTCATCGACTCGGCCGTGCAGGAATCGCTGGATGCCATCGGCGAAGCGCTGGCGGAGAACGGCAAGGTCATCGTCACCGGCTGTCTCGGCAAAAAGGCGGACGTGATCCGCGACGTGCATCCGAGCGTGCTAAGCGTCACCGGCCCGCACGCCTACGAGGAGGTTATGGGTGCCGTGCACCTGCACCTGCCGCCCAAGGCCGACCACAACCCGTTCATCAATCTGGTGCCGGCGCAGGGCATCAAGCTCACGCCCAAGCACTACGCCTACCTGAAGATTTCCGAAGGCTGCAACCACCGCTGCACCTTCTGCATCATCCCCTCGCTGCGTGGCGATCTGGTGTCGCGCCCGATCGGCTCGGTGCTGACCGAGGCCGAGAACCTCGTGAAGGCCGGCGTGCAGGAGATCCTCGTAGTTTCGCAAGACACCAGCGCCTATGGTGTGGATCTCAAGTACAAGCTCGACTTCTGGGGCGGCCAGCCGGTGAAGACGCGCATGCTGGAGCTGTGCGAAGCGCTCGGTACCATGGGCGTGTGGGTGCGCCTGCACTATGTCTACCCGTATCCGCATGTGGACAATGTGATTCCGCTCATGGCGGCGGGCAAGATCCTGCCTTACCTGGACATCCCCTTCCAGCACGGCAGCCCGAGCGTGCTCAAGCGCATGAAGCGCCCGGCGCACGCCGAGAACACGCTGGAACGCATCAAGAAGTGGCGCGAGATCTGCCCGGATCTGATCATCCGCTCGACCTTCATTGTTGGCTTCCCCGGCGAGACCGAAGAAGAGTTCCAGGAGCTGATGGACTGGCTCAAGATCGCGCAGCTCGACCGCGTCGGCTGCTTCCCGTATTCGCCGGTGGATGGCGCGGTGGCCAATGATGTGGCCGAGCCGGTGCCGGAAGAGGTGAAGCTGGAGCGCCACGAGCGCTTCATGCAGCTCGCCGCCGAGATCTCCGCCGAGCGCCTGCAGCGCCGCGTTGGCCGCATCGAGGAAGTACTGATCGACGAAATCGACGAGGAAGAAGGCGTGGCCGTGGCGCGCTCGAAGGCCGATGCGCCGGAGATCGACGGCAATGTGTTCATCGAGGGTGAAGGCGCGGCTGCACTGAAGCCGGGTCAGCGTGTGATGGTGAAAATCACTGAAGCCGACGACTACGACCTGTTTGCGGAGCTGGTGGCGACAAACTGACCTGCAACACCATCAGGCAAAGCTGATGGTGCCGCCGTCCTGCTCGGCAATCACACGCGTCAGCAACGCCGCCAGCGTTTCCTTGGTGGTGTTGCAAATCCACTGGCCGTCGCGCCAGCCGCAGTGATAGCCTCCGGAACGAGCCGCCACCCAGATTTCCTGCGTGGGGCGCTGCCGGTTGATGATGACCTTGCTGGCATTGACCAGCGTCACGGTGAGCATGCCAGAGCCGGCTTCGAGATCAATGTCTTCGTCGAACGCCTCGATGCGGGTCTCGATGTCGAGCAAGGTGGCATCGACCAGATCCAGATAGTCGTTTTCGTTCATGGCGGGTTTAACTCCAATCGCATTGCGGGTTGGGCCAACTGAGTGACCGGGGCATGCCCCCATTTTGCAGGATAGTTCAGCATGATGAATCAGTTTTCCGCAGGTATTGCGTTGTCTCGCGTGCGCCTTGCGCTGTTTCTGGGCACCGCACTGGTGCTGACGGGCTGCGGCCAGAGCGGCAATCTGGTGCTGCCGCAGAAGACCGGCAAGAGTAGCAGTGACTCGGGCTATTTTGCGCCGACTCAACAGGCTCAATGACGCTCATTTACTGACGCTCACGACTCGCCGTTTGCCCCTGTTCAAGGCATCATACGCGCCTGTTTAACAGGAATGCTTTCATGTCGACCTTGAATCTGCGTCACGGCCAGCTGCACCTCGAAAATCTGCCGCTGGCATCGCTTGCCGAGCGCTTCGGCACGCCGCTTTATGTCTATTCGCGCGCCACGCTAGAGGCCAACTACCTGGCCTTCGACACCGCCTTTGCCGACATCGACCATCAGGTCTGCTTTGCCGTGAAAGCCAATTCCAACCTGGCCGTGCTGAATGTGCTGGCGCGCTTGGGCGCCGGTTTCGACATCGTATCGGCCGGCGAGCTTGAGCGCGTGCTCGCCGCCGGTGGCGACCCAGCCAAGGTCGTTTTTTCCGGTCTGGGCAAGACGGCGGCGGAAATGCAGCGCGCGCTGGAAGTCGGCATCGCCTGTTTCAATGTGGAGTCGGAGGCCGAGCTGGAGCGCCTCAACGCCGTTGCCGCGACGCTGGGCGTGAAGGCCGCCGTGAGCCTGCGCGTGAACCCGGATGTGGATGCGCAAACGCATCCCTACATTTCCACCGGGCTGAAAGAGAACAAGTTTGGTGTCGCCATCGAGCGCGCACCGGCGGTGTATCGCCACATTCAGTCGCTGAGCAATCTGGAGGCCGTGGGCATTGATTGCCACATCGGCTCCCAGCTCACCAGCACGGCACCGTTCTCGGATGCGCTGGATCGCGTGCTGGCCATGATCGATCAACTCGCCGCCGAGGGCACCACGCTCTCGCACATCGACATCGGTGGCGGCCTCGGCGTTTGCTATCGCGACGAAACTCCGCCGACGCCGGCCGAATATGCCGCCGTGCTGTTGCCCCGCCTGAAGGCTCGTGGCCTCAAGGTCTACATGGAGCCGGGTCGCGCCATTGCCGCCACTGCTGGCGTGCTGCTAACCCGCGTGGAGTTCCTGAAGCCGACCGAGCACAAGCATTTCGCGGTCATTGATGCCGCCATGAACGATCTTATTCGCCCGGCCCTGTACAGCGCTTGGATGGACATCGTGCCGGTCACGCCGCGCAGCGATGAAACACCCAGCGAGTGCTATGACATCGTCGGCCCGGTTTGCGAAACTGGCGATTTCCTCGGCAAGAATCGTGATTTGCGCCTGGCTGCTGGCGACCTGCTCGCCGTCACCGGTGCTGGCGCCTACGGTTTTGTGATGAGCTCGAACTACAACACGCGCGGCCGCGCTGCCGAAATCATGGTCGATGGCGACCAGGCTTGGCAGGTGCGTCGTCGTGAAACGGTCGCCGATTTGCTGGCCCTTGAATCGCTGCTGCCCTGAACCCAGAATAGGCCTTAATTCAGCTCGCCGATCAGCCACGGCCATCGGCAGCGTCAACCGCTTTCAGGAGACCGTTCATGCGTCTGGAA
>CALEYY010000105.1 GCA_937928295.1 uncultured Moraxellaceae bacterium | reverse complement strand
CAACACAACTTCTAATCCCCCCGCTGGCTTAGCCAGTTAAGGATTTAAAAGTCTAAAACCCCATCGTGGCAACACAGTGGGGTTTTTATTTGAGTGTGCAATTCAAACCGCAAGCAGCGAAACAACATTTGCTTCGCCATACAAGTGCTGCAACAACATGCGAGCTTGCGTAATGTTTGCAGCTTGCAGTTCTGTGATGATGACTTGTTGCCGAATGCGAACTTGGGCGCGAAAAGTTGGCAAGCGTTGTGTGATTTCTTTGATGTGCATGTGGGTATTTAGCGTCCAATAAAAAAGCGCCCCGCAGGGCGCTCTCAGTGGGTCTCCGGTCAGCGGAGGGACTTCAGCCCGCCGACGGTCTGCACGGCCATCTCGTCGAACAGGCGCTGGCCCAGCGGGTTGGCACTCGGGATGCTGGTCAGCTTGTGCGCTTCGAGGTAGGCCACCGCTTCCGTGGGGTTCAGGAGCGGCTTGCCGATCAGGCGAGGGCGCGGGAACACGGTCTTCTGGTCGTCGTGGTTCTCCACAGCGCGCTTGTAGTAGCGCTTCAGGCTGTCGCCGTAATTGCCCGCCAGCGCCTCGGTCAGGAGGGTGGCGTAGAACAGGGGAGCCGCCTCCACCTTGGCGACAGGCTTGGCCTTGGCCTTCGGCGCAGCCTTGACGGCAGTCTTCGCAGCGGCCTTCACAACGGTTTTCACTTTGCTCATTTTCAGTCTCCGGTATGGAATACACGGGCGGGCTGCCCGTAAAAGAATCATCTCATTCCAGTGAGCCGAATGCAATAGCTCACTTATACTTTATTGCGCCACGTTATAGCTCAGTTATTCTCCGCCCGTACATACAGTTCGCGCGGGTGCCGCACTTCACGCTTGTGATGAATTGCCAGAATGATCTCGACCGCTGCCCGCAGGGGCGTGTAGTAGCGGAAGGCAACACGATATTTCTTGTTCATGGTCAGATGCAGAAGTTCGAGTCGAGGTAGATGTCCAGCGCCCGCTCCGTCCACTTGTCATCGCCGCTCAGGCCTTGGTTGTAGCCGATGAACTGCGCCTCGCTCCACGCATGCGGGTTGACACCCTGCGAGTCCCACGGCATCGCGTCGAATCCCTCAGCGCAGTCCTGCCCCAGTTCGCGGGCGACTTCGCCGCACAGGTAGCCGTTGTCGTATGCGTCCTTGTATGCCTTCACTTCGCGTTCTCCGTTCTGGAATGAAATCGAGTTCAAACTGTACCCTGTCAGGTAGGGTTGTGCCGATCACGTGCCGCGCCACATCTCGGCCCCGCAGGGCGGGCCAGCACCCACCACCAGCAGCACCAGCACCACCAGCACGTCAGCACTCACCACGCACCACTTCCCACCACCACGGCAATCAGTATGGGCACGTGCCAGCACCCGGTGGATTCAGAATCCAGCACCAGCACGAAGTAGGTAGGCTCACGTGCCAGCACGGGGTGGATTGAAATTGATTTCAGCGGCGGTTGGCACGTCGGTATGCGTCGATGATCGTGCGCAGCCCGAGTGACACATTCCCTAGCCCGAGTTCGCGGGCCAGTTCGATGTCTGCGGGACGTAGAGACGCGGCCGTCACGACACAACGTGTGGCTCCATCCTCAGCAGGCCTTCCGGCCGATCTGGCGCGTCGAGATGCCGGTCGCGGCGGGGCAGAAATAGGAGGAGTAGAGAGCGCACGATCACGTCGCAGCTTCGCCGCCCATGACAGTTCCGAATCATCACTTTTCGGGGCAGAGCGGGGGCCGGTGGATACACCAAATGGTGATTTCATGATTTTGACACTACAGGATCAATGGATACAGGGAAAATAATAGTTTATAACAATTGCCAAGTCCAATGAATCACAATGACACAATGACACTATAGGGGCACAATACAACTTGATTCACCAGAGAAAATCAGCTGCGAGGTAGGGATTTCCATAACACAAGTAGAACGCACATTCCTTATTCTTTTTATCTTTTCCTACCCGCCCCGCCCACTTAATTCTCTTTCACATCCTCCCGCGCTTTCCTTACGAGGTATTCCAGTTGTACCTCACTGGTTTCGTAGACGGCCATGTCAGGAGTAGGGTGCAGTAGCCATGTTTCTACAGGGAACCTCCCCGCCGCCTTAGTGCAGGCACCCATCCCGGCCGCTACGAGAACGCAGGCGGGCCGCTTCAGCTTTATGTCGTAAGCAAGTTTCATCAGTCTAGGTACCAGTCTCTGTCCCCAGACCGCCCGCCTTGCTTGGCACGCTTTCTGGTGGGTGCGGGTGGCTTGGATAGGCTAACCAGTTCCGTGGTGGCCTTGTCGTGATGCGCAGGCGGTACGCTCCTAGCCGTCGCGTAGAAGGCAGTGTCTGCGCGATGTACCAGTTCATCTATCTGCTGTCTGGACGCTTCCGCCTCCCGCAGAGAGAAGTTCTTCGGGTTAGGTCCGCATCCGTAGAACGCACCGCTAGGGCTGAAGGCCAGCTTGCGCTTGTTGTACCAGAGGACCCACATGACCATCTCCTCCCCGACACGGAAGGGATAGGCTGTGGTTCCGAAGATCGCCTCCAGCGTATCCTTGACGGCCTCAGTGCGTCTGAGTCTGATCTGGCGGGGCATGGTTTGAAATCGGTTTCAATCAGGCGCTAGGAGAGCCGTACAGGCCCTCAAGTCTTCCCGGTGCGGTCGGAGGTAGGCCTGCCGCCGCCAGTGCGCCCTGCGAAGCCCTGAGCGCCCCCACTACCCCATCGTGTCGGTAGGCGTGCCGCTCGGCGAGGCCACGGAAGCCATAGAAGAGCAGGTACTTGAAGGCGTCCACCGGAACCTCGGCGTCGAAGTACAGGGTGACCTTGCCGTCCCTGAGCTTGACGGTCTTGGGCACGGCCCCGCGATCCTTGAGATCGGCCAGAACCCTGCGTAGGGTCTCGATCACGACTCGCCCCGGAGGAGGTTCAGGCGACGAAGTCTCTCCACCTCCTGAACACCCACGTTGTAGATGTAGGAGCCCACGCGGACCTGACCGCCACGTTGCCAGCCGTAGTTCTGCTGCATGCCCGTGACGCTGCCCGACTTGTGGATCGAACCCACGGAGAGGTCGAGCTTGGCGTCGGCCGCAGCTTTCTCGCTGACGTACCTCACCGGTAGTACCGCAAGCCGTCATCCTCGGCCTTGAACCAACGCTTCAGGACGCGGGTGCCCCTGTGGCAGGCAGTCTCGACGCTGAAGTCACGATAATGGGTGGCCCCGTAGCCCAGCTTGCGCTCGAAGCCTGTAGGCTGGCGATGGTAGGTCACGTGCTGTACTTCCGGCCGCACGGAGAGACGGCCCTTCAGCTTGTCGGCTTTGTTCATGAGTTCACCTTGGTGCGGGTGCGTCTGATCCGCAGAATGACCGGCTGCGGTACCCGGTGCCAGAACATCTGGAGCGCGAGGGACACGGAGGGGCCTTCCGACACGAGAACGACTTCGCAGTGCGGGACTGACTCCTCGCACTGCGCTTCCGCATGATCGCTGTTGTGGGCGCGGCAATTGAAACCCAGCGGCGGGTCAGACTGCCGGTGTGTCGGGAGCCGGTACAGCGCCACGAAGTTCCTCATCACTACGTCCCCCGGCGATGGTAGGTCAGGGAGCCCATCGGGCCTTCACGTTCCTCGACTTCGGACGTGGACATGAGCCCGTCAATCACCGCCTGAATCTCCGCCTGTGTCACCGGGCTTTCCTGTGCCTGCCGCCGAAGCTCGCAGAGGAGCGTGAGGGCGATGCACACGGCGGCGGCGTCAGGGAACTTGGTGTCGCGGGCCGTGATGCACCGGTACCCGGCCAGTTCGCCCAGACCGCGAGCCATCTTGTTACGCACGAGCGCTGCCGCTCGATCACCGTTGGTGGTGGTCATCAGATTTCCTTGATGTTGCTGTAGTCAGCGTGGCTGTCGTGCCACATGCCGGTGAAGAAGCAGACACACGCCCCAACGGCATTGTGTCGCACGGTGCTGCCGTCGTCGTACTCCTTCTTCAGACGGTACGGCCCCACTTCCCGGTTGACCTTGGTGATCGCACCGCGCTCGGTCTTCGCCTTCACCTTGAAGCGGCGGACCCACGAGTAGTTCGCCTCACCGGCGTAGGTGTCAGTCATCTCGACAAAGTAGTACATGCACAAGCTCCTGTCTGGAATGGATGCGGCATTTGTAGAGTAACGCATCAGTAAGGCGATGTCTCTAGCCACGTAGCCTAGGCCAGACTTCGGGACGCCGCGCCACGAACCCAGCGGGTTCGTCCTTGGCAGTTTCGATTCTGGCGAATCTGGCGACCGCTAGTGCGCGATCCGCAAAGCAGAAGCGGTGGCTCCATCCACGCAGGTCACAGCCCATGTAGATGGCCCGAGTGAACATCAGGTCGCCCAATGCAGCAATGGTACCGTCCGACAGACGCCGAACGGCGAGGTACCCGCCCAGTTCCTTAACTTGGGCAAGGTACTCGTCTTCAGTGAAATTGATTTCATCATTCACAAGCGATACCCCACGACTCTAGCCAGTATCCTGCGGCGATGCCGGTATGCGCGGCCATGACAGAGGCGAGGTAGATAGACTCGGCTGTCACCGGAGTCCCTTCCCGTCACCCGGCCAGCGGCGCGGCTTGGACAGTTGCCTGCTGCTAACCCAGCAAAACCTCGCCCCGGTGACATACATCGCGTCGAACAGGGCTTGCTCCATAGTCGTCAGGTGGATCACCGCTTCTCCTCCCGATAGACCAGACGATCTGAGTTCTTCAGGTCGATCAGTTTCTTGAGCCCGTCTTGCGTCGAAGAGCAAACACTCACTCCGTTCTGCGTCGCGCTCCACCGCCCGGTCACAGGGGCGCTGTAGTCATAGTACACACGCCAGCCGTGGTAGTGCCCTGTGTTCAGCATCACTTCCCTCCCCACGTGAGATTGAAGCGCGAGGCGCAGACGGGGCCGTAGCCGACCTCCACACTGCGCGGGTCGTTCAGGGGTCGGGAGCAGAAGCAGCAATCGCCGTGCAGCTTGCCGTATTCGGCAGCGACCTTCTCGGGATCGTCCGCGAGACGGCGAAGCAGAGCCTCGACAGCGGGGAGCTTGTCGGCGCTGCCGTGCCCCGCCTCCCAGCGGCCGTCCGGGTGGACGCGACCGAACCACGTCTGGTCGCCATCGGCGTGGTTCTGGACCACGTTCACGACGCCCGGGACGCGGCTGGTAGGGCCAGCGACGTAGAGCTTCACGCTCTCGCCATCCGGAAGTGCGAGCAGAACCTTGGGGCGCTTCAGGTGAACCTGCGCTGCGGCGAACATCGAGTACACGCGGGTGAAGTCGGCCACGACCTTGGGTGCCTCGGAAGGGGACAGCTTCTCCGCCATCCGAACAACCCAGTACCACTGCTTCTCGCTCAGCTTGGCCGACTTGGCGACCAAGTCTCCCACAAAGCCCAAGTCGCGGGCGGGCACTGCGCCTTCCTTCAGCTTGAGCTTGAGGACATTCAGGGCTTCGAGGTTTTCCACTTTAATTCTCCGGTCTGGAATGAGGTACCGCTGCGGCCATTGTAGCGCTACAGGAGAGCCGTGTGGTCCTCACGATAGCGCCACAAGGCGTTAGGGCTAGCCCTCCCGATACCAGCGCGACGCTGCCGTGGTCAGGCGGGCGTCAGCGTAGTGGTGGCTGCTGACGCGGACGTACAGGCCGTGGAGTCTGTACACCGCCGCCCCGGCGATCATGCAGAGGACGCCGGTCTCGCCTCGGGTCAGGTGGGTGATACCCAGAACGAGCAGAAGACCCAGCCCGAACAGGAAGGCGGCGAGGGTGATGTAGGCAGGCTTGAAGTGCATGTCAGTTCTCCTTGTATTTGCGAATCAGTAGTTCCCGTTCGCCGTCCAGCCGCTTCCGCAGAGTGCAGCCTGCGTGGGCCGGGAACAGGTCGAGATAGTATTCAGCAGTGCCGCCGTACTTCTTGGCACGCTCGGCGGCGGACGGGGACAGGATGACGTTCCCGCCGCAGATGTTGCACTTACGGTGCATGGCGGAAGTCCTTCAGGTCGGTGCGCTGGAACCACGTGCGTCGGCCGTCTCGCGGGCCACCGACGAGGGTCACGTACAGTCCTCCCTCCAGATTGTCGTGGGTGACCTTCACGGTCTGGTCCGTCAGCTTGTTGCTGGCGTATGCGCCGATCAGGCTTTTGGTCTCGGTCACTGCGGGTCTCCTATGTGGAATGCCGACCTAGATAGGCTACCCCGGCAGCGCGGGCTTGTGTAGCTCCACGTTCGGCTCCAGCTTGCCAAGGGCCGCGAGTTCCGCCATCACGGAGAGACCCAGCGCTTCTGCGGCTTGCGTGTAGCCCAGCGCGTAGCTGAAGTCAGGGCCGTACTCCACACGGTAGTGGCGACCAGAGGTGTGCTCCTCCCGCAGCAGGACCACAGGCAGGCCACCGGTCTCGACTCGCAGAATCTCGGTAGCCATGTCAGATGCCTCCGGTCTTGCCTTCCAGCGCCTCGTACGTCGCGCCCTGCGGGAACACGGCAAGGGCCAGATCGCCGTTGGCGAAGCGAACCCACTTCCACGTCGAGCGTCCGTCTTCACCTCCCTCCTCGGCGCGCAGAACCGTACGCACAGCGTCAGGTTCGGCCGGAGCCAGAACAGCGAGGAGGTTGCCCTCCTCGTACAAGGACTGGACGCTCACGACTGGGCCTGCGCAGCCTTGCGCGACTCGACCATCAGGTCTTCGATCTTGGCGAGGAAGGTATCGTAGCTGTCACGGGCCTTGAGGCCCAGTTCTTCGGCGATGCGCGGACGCAGGGCACCGCCCCGAGTCTTCATGCCAGCTTTCTCCATCTTCAGCATGCCGCGCAGCGAAGCGAGGCGGAAGTGGTTGATACCAGCGGGGGTGGCGATGACGGTCATCTCAGATACTCCGGTATGGAATGGGATACGACATGGGTAGACTACCCCATCACCATGTCATGTAGTAGGCCCACGAGCGGCCCACCTGTTTCCTGTAGCAGCGAGGATTCGACAGCCCGCCGTGCGCCATCCACTCTCGCTTCGACATCTTGATGCGGGCAACCATCGAGAACACGAAACGTGAGCGCTTCACGAGCGGGTCCGGGACACGCGCTGGACGATAGGCGCAGGGCCACGCTCCCGGCTCTTCTTCACCTCGGAGGTACGGAATTCGCAGCCCAGCGACTCGGGGAAGTAGCCCAGTAGGCTACCCCAGCCGCTGTGTACGTAGACGTTGCCGTAGCGGTGTTCGTCAGAGGGTGCAGTTGCCTTCTCGAATATGTAGACCGCGCCGTAGAGATTCACGAGTGCGTCGCCTTTCTGCACGGCGAGGCCAGTCTTCTTGTGTACGAGTAGCGTCACGTTGTTCCCCTAGGCGGAGGCAGCGGGCTGGCGGGTGCGAACCTTGCGCATCACCGGCTCGGGCACGAAGGTGTCGCCGTCCACGACGCGGAGACCGAAGTCACGGGCATGGTAGGAGAACACTCGGCCCTCAGCATCGGAGACATGAACCGTCCCATCAGGCGACTGGTGCGTGGTATCGAAGAACCAGCGCAGCGTCATCGGTTCGTCGTCACGAGTGACTTGCGCGCCAATGCGCACGGGCTGGTGGGTTTGGGTGTCGATCAGGAGGAGCATGTCAGTTGACTCCGCAGAGTTCGGTGATGTCCACCTTCAGACCATCGAGGGTGGAACAGACGAGGACCACGCGGCCCTCGGCCTTGTAGGTTTCGTGCAGCAGGCGGACCGCGTAGGCGTCGTCCCAGATGCAGTACCGGCGCTTGCGGTCGCGGAGGTAGTGCGGGCCAGTGTCGCCGCCCACCATGTGCCCGTCCTTCGCCATGATCCGCTTGACCAGATCGTGACCCCGGTCGTTCAGGGCTTTCTTGATGGCGTGAAGCAGCGCGCCCTCACTGTAGAACTTCCGGTCGCCCTCTTCGCGGGTGACGACGCAGTTGATGTTGCTGGTGAATTCGATCTTCACGGTGCTGCTCCTGTCTGGAATGCGATGAAGATACTGTAGCCGCGCAGCGTCCCCGGTACAACCCGCCACGTGAAATCAATTTCAATCCACGATACGAGGCCCTAGGAGCCCGTCTCACGCATCCTGTGCCCTAGCGGCTACCCTGACCTACCCTAGCCTCCCGCAGTTCGCCCTGCGAGCGCCCAGCAGGCCGGGTAACGGCTACCCACTGGGAGGAGAAGCGGACCGTCGCGGCAGTCGGGACACCAGCACCCAGCTACCAGCAAAACCCACCACGAAGGTAGGTAGGGCCACGTGCCAGTATGGGGTAGGTTGCCGTCTCTCCGGCATGTCGCACCACTACGTCAGGTGTCTCGGGTTTTTGTTACCGGAGTCGCAGCGGTGCAGGCCGCTCCGCGACTCCTAGGCGTGAGCCTCGCGCCCCAGAATGGCATCGTCGTAGTCGTCCTCTTCCTGCACGAGGACTGGTTCGTTCGGCGACTCGTGCCGACAAAGCAGAAGCGATATGAAAAGAGCCAGCATCTCAGACCTCCACTCGAATACGCCGAACGCGGTTCAGTCTGCTTTCTGCGGCTGCGCGCTGGATCGTCTTCGCTTTGCGCGTCAACTCGCTGTCACCCCGGGACAGGATCGTCACCCGGGTAACGTCGATCAGTTCGCGCTTGGCGGAGTGGAT
This sequence comes from uncultured Moraxellaceae bacterium, assembly GCA_937928295.1. Lineage (GTDB taxonomy): Bacteria > Pseudomonadota > Gammaproteobacteria > Pseudomonadales > Moraxellaceae > Perlucidibaca. Next base: position 16,809 of record CALEYY010000105.1, on the reverse strand, counting down.
CGCCAGCATCCGCTCGGTCGTAACCTTGACACCGGCCCGATGGGCGTAGCTGCCGACAACGGTATCCTTCACGGAGGTAAAGAAGGCCTCGCCTTCAGGGAGCCGAAGCAGCATCTCGGTCAGCGTCAGTTTGGGTAAGTCGGACATGTCAGGTTCTCGTTGTTGCGTGGGCGTCGTACCGCGCCCAGACCCAGAACGTCTGCGCCTCACCGCGAGGCAGCTTCGTGCCCGGACCCCAGAAGGTCAGCCATTCCGTGCAGTATTCCCGGAAGAGCGAGCGAACCAGCTTGCGCTCCTCGCTGGAGATTTCCGTCAGGCCTTTCGGTCGGGTACCGCCGGTCCATGCGGTCATACGTGGCCCTCCACGATGATGCCGCCACGCGGACCCAGCCGCATCTGCCAGAGGGGGCAGTCGTGATCGTCGCGACGATAGACGACGCCGACCAGAGTGCTGTTGTCCCCGAACCGGGCAGCTTCGTCGGCCGCGTGGGCGAATGCCCGCTTGGCGGACGCCAGACTGCGATACTTGCGCGTCTCGGCAAATGATCCGGGCGTCTCATGCCAGATTGCTGCGTCTACTTTCACGGGCCTGCTCCTGTCTGGATTGCTGTAGGGCTACTATACCCTAGCCAGCGTCCTGATGGTAGCTCACTTGCGGCTTCGGTTGGTTCACGATCGCCATCACCGTGGCTTCCAGTTCCGGGTCTTTCTGAAACATGAAGACGCTGTTCAGGCCGGTGCCTGTGTCCAGAACGCCGTAGACACCCAAAGTGTTCATCCAGCGCAGAAGTTGCTTGGTGTCTAGCCGGACGCCCATGTAGCTACAGAGGGCCGGGTCCCGCCACGTAGGGTCCACGACAACACCGCTCCGGGTCTCGCACCATGCGTGGTGGACCGGCATGCCGATGCTCGACAGTGCGTAGCCTTCCACGTAGCGAAGAGTGCGGCTGTTCTCCAGCGCTAGGTGCGTGGCGTTGCAGAAGCACTCCTTGTCCTTCATCTTCGGGATGTGGGTGGGCCGCTCCGCGCCTTCACGTAAGGTGCCGTTGCGCAGTATGAAGCGGGCCAACAGGTCCGGGTGCCCGATACCGGCGAAGCAGGCAACCTGCGTCTCCAGTGCCTGCTGGATGTTCGGCGTTACCACGTGAAGCCCAACCGTTCGATCAGCTTGCGGAACTCGACCAGCTTGGCGGGCAGGCGCTCCATCATAATGACGGCGAGATCGTCGCTGCACATCTGCTCCTCGGTCGCCTCCGGCCAGTTCGCGATTGAGCGCACTGCATCGAAGTTCCGGACGCCGCCCTCGCCTTCGATGAGCCACGGCCGGTACTCCAGACGAATCCCAGTCGGCGGAGGCGGGGTGTCGCTGTCCACGGTCTTGGGGATGTCGGTCGGTGAACCGTCATCGCTCACCCGGGTGAGCCGCCAGACGGGCGTTACGCCGCCAGCAAGCAGTTGCTTGGTCTCGCCCTTCCGCAGGCCGTGGCAGTCGCGGTCGCTGGCGTGGAACAGCGAGTTCTCGATGTAGTACCACGGGCCGAAAGAATACCAACCGTTCCACGCCTTCAGGCCTTCGATGTGCTTGGCAATCGCGATACTCGTCAGCGCGGGTGGGGCGTCGGACACGTCCACGTATTCCGATTCCTGCGTACCACCGACGAGGACTACCTTGGTGCGGCAGTAGAAGTGGTTCGCACCATTTACCTTGTCAAACCATTCGACAGTGGCGACGATCTGGTAGGAAGACGCACGGTTCGGTACCGAGAAAGCAGGCGAACGCCAGATTTCCTTGGTGTTGTCGGTCGTGCAGTGAATGGAGCCCTGCGCCTCCGGCAGGCTTCTCTGCCATTGATGGTAGTTCAGTCGAATCTTCACGGTCATTGCTGCTCTCCTGTCTGGAATGTCGTGCCGCTATTGTAGCGCTACAGCCTACCCGTGTATCGCGGCACGTGAAATTGATTTCAACGTATGCCCGACCATCCCTTCAGGGAAAACGGAGGCATCTCGATCAGGTACTCCTTCCACTCCGGCTCCGGGACGATGATGGCAGGGAACTCCGGAATTCCCAGAAGAGCGCAAGCCACGTACCGGTGCGTGCCGTCGATCAGAAGATGCGAATCGGTATTCTTCAGATGCACAAAGAGAAAGGGCTCGAAGTGCAGGATGTTGGTCGGCTTGAGGACAGTCATCCAGCGACCGAGGCGATGCGGCTCCACGCCCCGCTCCCGACTGCACCAGTCTGCGAACTGCTTATCGACAGGGACAAGGCCTACCTGTAGGCGCGGCCCGACCTCGTCACGAATGCGAGTGCTGGCGAAGTGCAGCATCGGCCCGCCGTCAGGGTCCTGCCACGAAAAGACTTCTTCTGTTGGGCGAACTGCCGATGCGGGAATCACGACCCGGGCAGCATGTTCGGGTTGTGGGTCACCGTCTCTCCGCCTTTCTCGGCGAGAACCACGGACACCATGTGCCGCTTGCTCTTGGCGGGCTTGAAGTGCGCGACAGCCTTTTGCTGTGCCGCATACGACGACTCGGCGTAGCACTCCCAGCGGGCTCGCTCGTAGAAGCAGATGTATCCGTTCATGGTGATTCCTCAGTTGGCGTGGTGGAAGCGGACGCGGGATCGCGTCACGTTGAAATTGGTTTCAAGGGAGTCCAGCGCCGACCGGGCCATCGTTCGATTCCAGTCTTCGCCATTGCATGTGGCGCGCCTACCATCAGGCAGCGTCATACGAAAGTAGTACCGATTGTTTCCTGCCCAGCAACGCTCGACTCGTACCTTCACCGGGCACCTCCCTTGGCGTACAGACGCTGCTGCTTTCTACGATAGGCACGAGCCGCCTTGGGGTCGAAGAAGCCAGTCTCGGGATCGGCCCACTTGTCCGAGACGGCGCAGGCCAGAGACTCGGCGTCCTCCTCGCAGAAGGCAAGCTGCTCAGGGGTGTACTTGGCGAAGTAGTCAGCGTCCGTGTCTCCCGGGCGCAGAGTCAGGAAACCCATGATCGAGTTCGCAGTCTCCTCGCTGTCGATGGCCGCAAGACACGAGTGATCGTTTGCGTCAAACAGGGTGACGCTCTTGCCGCTCACGGGGTGAGCCTGTAGGCAGTACCCGGTCATCCAGACGCCGCGATGGTCGCGAGTGTGGATGTCGTAAACGCGCAGGGTAAAAGTCGGGCCCTGCCCACGGGCGTACGGGGCGAAACGGAAGGTACGGATGATTTCACGCATGGCTGATTGGCTCCGCGAACAGACGGCTGATGTCGATACCTTTCAGCTTGGCGGAGTAGGCCAAGTCACGGAACTGTTCGCAGTTGGCGTGGAAGAACACGTCGTACACGCCCTTGCGTCCGGCCCGCAGTTCGCTGCTGTTCAAGGCACCGGCTGCCCGCTGCGCGGCCATCAGCGTGGCGTGGGTCTGAATCTGGGCACGGGTTTCCGTGTTGACCACAAGGTAGCGGTCCCTAACGTCGATCATTTTGTGGGCAGTCATGCCGGTCTCCTATCTGGAATGTGAGCCTATTCTACCCGACTACAGAGGCTGTTGGTCGCTCACGAAGCGAGCCACCTTACGGCGCGTCCCCCGCACAGTCCGGCTATTGGGCCACACATCTCGGTTGGCGGAGTTTGCCGCGTCAGCAAACCGCAGAAGCTCCTGTAATGGATACAGGAGGTCACGCAGCGATTGCTTCTGTCCAGCCACGTAGTTAAAGTCTCGGCCTTTTGAGTAGTAGCTGTAATACACGTCCCCGCTGGACACATTCAGGTCACGCCTGCCGTCACGGACAATCTGGATGTGCATGCTGCCGTTACCACAAAGCAGTTCCAGCTTTGTACTCGGCTTCAGCTTGGTCGCGAAGGCCGATAGGCCACGAAGAACCTGCTGGTCCACCAGCGATGAGATGTGGTCTACCGCACGGCTGTGTATCTGCTCGATCTGCTTCAGAACTTTGTCTGTTGCCTTGTCCATCACGCTCTCCTGTATGGATTGAGCGCCCGGGCGAGTCGCCCCGCCCGGGCACGCGGGTCAGGGCTTGGTGTACGCGTTGATTCCGACGATCACGCCACCGCTGCCGTCCACCGTTACATTGCCGCCCGACGAAGCCACGATAGTGGTCTTGCCCGAGGCAGACGGGCCGTGGCGCTTGGTCAGGTCGATGGTCAGGGTCAGGGTCTTGCCGTCTGCCGAGACCACAGCCGCGATGTTCTTGCCGATGCTCTGCACTTTGCTTGCCATTCACTTTCTCCTTTCTGGGATTGTCCGGAAATATTCCGGTACCGCTATGGTGCCCGTACAGGGCGTACGATACTAGCCCCACGATACCGGCAGTTTCTTCTCGATGGCCGACCGTACGAGGGCCAGCAACTGCGCTGCACGCCGACGCACGTAGTCCGCGTCGCGTCCGCAGTGGATCATGTTGCCGTCACGAGTGAGGTCTTTGACCAGAAGGTCAACCCCGGCCGTGGACAGCAGGACTAGGCGGTCTCTAATCACGAGGAGTCTGTCGCTTTCCCAGATACCGTAACACTCCGGCGTCTCCCCCAGCGCGACCAGAAATTCTCTGGCGTTAGCGTTGGAGAATTGAACGTCCGGAACTTCAGGCTCGGCCACCTGAGTGATGCCGTTCTTGCAGTGAACGCAGGGACCGCCCGCGTAGACCATCGTCCCGTCGCAGCAGTAGCACTCGGTGTCAACGAGGGAGTAGGCACCGCCTTGGATTCCGAAATTGATGCTCACAATGTCTCTCCTATGTGGAATGAGATGCGACTTGAATAGGGTAACCGACTCAGTTGTTGCCGGATACGTCCAGCTTGAGGTCACGTGCGCGCCGGTAGGCTTCGCCCAGAGGGTGCGAGTCGTGGTCCTTGTACTTACGACCGAACCACAGGCCCGAACTGTAGTCACTCGGTTCGCTGGAGTTACGTGCGATCACCGTAGCCGTGCCGAGCGTCTGTTGCGGGCAGTAATACAGATCAAAGCTCTTGAACTCACCGAGGGAGGTGCAGAGTTCGCAGTCGTGCGCGTAGCGGGGCATGTCAGGTGTCTCCTGTCTGGAATGAACTGATAGGGCATAGTACCTCGGACAGTAGGCTAGTGCCTGTCCACCTCGCCCGCACATGAAATCAATTTCAATCGCGCCGGACCCGCACGACTCGCTTTGGCTTCCGGGTTTCTGTCAGGTCTACGACCACTACAGGGTCCACCTTCTCTAGCCTAGACGCCAGACCGTTGCTCAAACGAGAAACGCCAGAGGTACCTGTTACGGCACCTCCGGCGCGGCCAAACAGTTTGGCCCTTCGGCTCACACCAACTCGCGTATCTTCGACAGGCGCAGGCGAATCTGGATCATCCGGGCAGCGAGGCGCATGTCGGAAAGCGGCACTTCAGGACCGCCCATGTCGTAGTAGGCACGCTCGCAGGCCGCAACCTGCTCCGGACTGGGCCGGATCGGATCGAAGCGCACTCCGGCGATGATGTCCAGAACGTCGCCGTCGAGATACGCGGCCACTGCGTCGAGCGCGAGGATCACGCGCATGGTGTCCTTCAGCGTCACTCGTGCCGTCTTGGCGACGAGGTCAGCGTAACGCAGAGACGGTCGGGCTTCGCCCTCCTCCAGAGGGACGACCGACTCTTCGCCGTACAGGTGCGGCAGAATCATCTGCGAATTGGTGCTGTTCATGCGACCCTCCCAGTGAAAGAATGAATGTTGCGACCGCCCGAAGACACGGACGGATTGAGAGGATTGTACAGCGTGCGGTATCCCGAAGCAGGAGCGTTCGCCAACTCCAACCAGCGTTCCCAGTTCTCGTCATTCTTGTACAGGCCGTTCATAGCCCCGTTAGCGGCCACGATGATGGCATCGCACTTCTCCACATGGAAAAGGATGTACGTCTTCAGGTCATCGAGGAGACCACGAGGGAGCATCACGGAGGCGGTCGCCAGTTCCGCGCCGACTCGGCTGTTCCAGTTCTTCGGGAAAGGCGAGCCGGTCACGGTACTGAGCCCGAGGAAACCGGCGATCAGGTCCTCGCCCTTCGCGGACAGGTCGCAGAGGACCCGCATGCTGTATCCGCAGGCCTCGCCGGTCAGAGGGTTGATGCCGTACTCGGACAGCGGGCCGTTGCCATAAATCGTCTTCATCAGGGTTCTCCTATCTGGAATGTTCCGGCATGTTTGCCGTGAGGCTATTGTATCCGACTTCAGTACCTCGGAAAGTGTTCACAAAATACCACAACATTTTCCAAATCGGCACTTTCCGACTATAGGCCGGGACGAACCCGCCGCACTCGGCTGGTGACTACCGGGTCACCCGGGAAAAACTGCACCAGCTTTCGTTCGGCTGGATGGTTTTTCACATAAGACTTGATACCACTATCCAACCACTCTTCGCCTTCGTCCGTGATGTGGTAATACTCCACAGACTTCAGAGTCTCGCGGACCAGATAGCCCTTGGTCTCCAGATAGCGCGGGGCGTTCTTCCCGATCACCGCGTGAGCCTCGTCCACCTGTACTTTGCGGAAGCGGGTAGCCGACGCCCGGAAGCAGTTCCAGAGTTCTACTTTCGTGACAGGGTTGTCTCTGGTGAAATGCTTTGCTTCAGGTTTCATGGCACATGCTCCATATCCACAATGATCTTGCTGATGTCCACACCGGCCGCGACAGCGAGTCGCCGCCACGCCGCTACGTCTGCGGTGGCGTCTCCTTCGCGATCAGCGAAGCCTTCGTACAGGTCTCGCGCCGCAGCTTCGTTAGCCGCCTTGTCTTCGCTGTCCTTGATGGCGTCCGCCAGCGCAGAGTCCGCCGTGCCGTTCAGGATACTTGCCGCCTCGTACTCCAGCGTGTCCGAGGCTTTGCGCGGCGTGAATTCCACGGTTGCCTGTACGCAAAACTGATACAGCTTCCGCACCCGCTCGATGGATGTGGACCACGAGTATCCGCGCCGGAGTGTGGCCTCGTACACGTCTTCCTCGGGGCCAGTCTGCTCCAGCAACATCTGCCGGAGATCGTCAGTGTTCCACCCGCGCATCTTCCAGCCCAGAGCTTCCTCCACGACGAGGTGCTTGCCGCCGCGCCCCGCAAGGGACAGTTTGATTCCGAGATCGGTGCCGTCCCACAGGCGCGTGACGTGTTCTTCGTCCAGTTGCTCGACCAGACGCTCCTGCGCTTCCTCCCAGAGACGGCCCTTGATTCGGGTGTACTCGGCACAGGCCACGTTCTTGAACAGCGGGTGGTCCACGCTGTCCATTCCCTCCTTCACCATGATGGACCACAGGTGGTCGAAGTCGAGGTCAGCGTAGTAGAGGGCCACATTGAACTCGATGGGCCAGTGGTCTCGGGTATAGACGCTGCCCGTGAAGTAGCCACCGATGCCGCAGATGTAATCCACCATCGCGCCGCGAGACTTGCACGGGAATTTGTAGGGTGCTTTCACGTTGTTTCTCCTGTATGGAATGGTACAGCGGGCTATGCGCCCGCCGCAGTGTAGGTGGACTCGCCGACGATCCGCGCCCCGCGAGGAAGACGCGCCACGATCCCCGCGAGGCTGGTAGCCCAAGCCACGGTGTTGGCCTTGTTAATCAGAGCCATGCGACCCTTGAACGCCTGCACAATCTGTGGCGTAGCCAACAGGTAGAAATCCTGCCCGCGAATAGTGCCACAGGGTCCTTTGTTGTCGCGAACTGCGAGTACCAATACCTGCTCGACCATGTCAGCTTCTCCTTTCTGGAATGAAATTGATTGCAACGACCCTAATATAGCCTACTCACCGGGCTCTGCGTAGCGTCACGTCGAGCCACGCGGGTAGCTTACTCGCGGTATAGGGCCAGAGGTCCGTACCGTACAGGCCATCACGGGTTTCGACCCCCATGATCCAGCGATCTTTGTGCTGGTCTATGTACAGTTCTGCCCCTACGATCTTCGCGTGCGCCGCAGCGTCTCCCGAAAAGATCAGAGGAAGCAGTTGAAAGAATTCAGTGGGAATAGCGACGTTCGCCACAAGGTCTCTGCCCCGCTCAGGGAATATACGCACAGAGTTTCGCACGTAGCCGTAGGACTGCTCTTCGCGGTCCAGACGCCAAGTCCACTGGGGGGCAGAGAACATCATGTCAGAAGATCAGAGCCAGAAAAATCACAACGATGGATATTACGATCCACGCCTTCAACTCCGCCCAACTCACCTAGGCAGCAACCTGCGCAGCTTCGACCATTTCACGAAGCTCCTCGGTGGTCTTGGGTAGCGACGGCAGACGCGGGTCGGCTTGGGACTTATGCCGCGTAGTCGAGGCACTGTACTTGTCCGTGTTGTGGTACCAGCCCATACCGTCATGCACAAACAGCGGGTGGTGCGGGCCGTACGAGTAGACGACGTACAGGTCGCCATGCTCCTCGCTGAACAGGTTGCTGCCCTTGAACAGCTTCCGGCGCTGGACGAGAGCGCGACAGTCTTTGTTTGAAACCGATTTCACAGTCATTATCCTTCTCCGTATGAGATTGTGCTGCCGACCTAGTATAGCGAGTCAGCGCGGCCTGCGTATCCGCACATTGCGTGGCGTCCCGGCAAGCAGAGGGACGCGAGGCTTTTCTGCGGCCGAGGAATCATCCGCTGGCACCTCCGCCATGTCTACCCCCCACCAGCGGGGTTCGGCTCCACTTCCGCTGGCGATCCCCGACAATAGCCCGTGCGGGCGTATACCTGAATCACCGTTCAAAAAGTAGGTCTCCAGATCGGTCAGAGTACGGGCACTTGCGGCTTGGCTTGCAGAACGCAGCGCCGCAGAAGCACCTAACAGGCCAGAGGAATCAGAGAACGCCGCCCCCAGAACACGGAGAGCGTCGGCGGCTCGTTCGACACCTACACCTAGATCAGAAGGTGCACGTGCCAGCACGGGGTGAATCGTAGCGTCACGTGCCAGCACGGGGCGACTCCGGGTGGCGGCAGAAATCCGCAAAGTCACTCCAGAACTTGCGAAGATTGGGGGACGCAGAGTCGAAACTGCGTAGAGCGCGCCTTCGCCGGTGGGGTTCTCGCCGTATCCTACATGCGTAATATCTCCGACCCATCCACCAGATACACAAGGAAAGTCAATGTCGTGCAGATTTACGATACCGTCGCTATCTGACGCCAAACGAAACTCAGAACATGGCTGTCGTTCGTAGTCACGGTAAGAGACTTCGTCCATCCCTTGCTCGCTAGGCTCTGCGGTATGCAGGGATACGTATAGCTGGCGGTCTCTCGGGAAACCTAGAATTGTCATGACTAAAATACCTATAGGGCTATTGCGAAAATCTCAGCAGAATTACAGGTCGATTTCGCTTCTCCATACGATGTGTCTCGGAAACCTAGGAAGCTCAAGGACACCGTGCTTCCCATACCGGTACTTGCTGATACGGCCCCGATACGTGTCTTGGTTCAGCCATACGTGCAGCTTCTCCTCGTCGGTCATCTTCCCCGGCCCCACCGTGATCGGCTGTCCGGTCGCGAGGTCGATCCCCTTCATCTTCCCCAGCGTACCGGCCCCGATCTTGTTGGCCTTGTGCGTGGTTCGCTTCGTCAGGCCAAGCTCATTCACCTGTGCCTCATTGTTGTTGTGCTGCATCTCGATGAAATCAGTGACGCGCATCTCTGCGTCTACTGACTCTTTCACCTTGAGAAGCAGTTGCTCACCTAGGGTGGACCGGTTGTACTTGTAGCGTCCATTGAAGCTCCGGATGATAGAGCCCTCATAGCCACTCTCGTAGTTCTCTGCTATTGCGGCCTCGACTTCCGAAGAGTTACGGCAGAGCGCCTGACGAACCCAAGCCACAGGAAGGCCTCGGTCACGAAGCTCGGACACCCTACGAGCGGCGGCTCCCTTTCTCTGCCGGTAGCCGATGTTAGGCACGTCCCAGAGGTCGAACACGAAGTAGGTGAAATCAGGCTCGCCGCCACGACTCATGACGCCAGAAGTGCTGGCGTTGATGCAGTCTGGGGCGGTCGGCGAGCCTACCACCAACTCACCGTCCAAACCGTCAAGCTCGGGCCGTGCCAGCGTGCGCTGGATATGGAGATTCGGTAGGTCGAGCAACTTACGGCTCTTGCTTACAGAATCTATTTGCAAGTTCCGGATGCCGTCCAGTTTGGGGGATACCCAGAACGGTCCGTGCGCCCAGTTCAAGTCTTCTGGGGTAACCGGTTTGCTAGCCGCGAGCATGGGGCGAATCTTCGTCACACCGTTTCTCCTAAATCAGATCCTTCTCTTCAGCCAACCATTCCGGGATGAAGATTGATGTCGTATTTCCCTGCCGGTCTTCGCCGTAATCACTGATCTGGGACTTGGGTACCCACACCTCCCGCGTGCCGTCGAAAACCAGCAAAGCCAAAGAGGTCTCCCGCTTCACAACGCAAGAGACCTCGACTTGCTTGACCGTCGCCACTTTAAAAGAAATCGGGCTTCGCGACAGCCCGGGTTGCGGCCATGAGCCCTTGCTGAAGATGCGTGGCGCTGATCGAAACCCACCTCGATGCCTCGTATACATCGGTACTCCCCGGCCCCGGAATGGCAGACAGATGGGCTCTGATCTTCTTCAGTGTAGCCTCCAGAGCAGCGCCGTGAGCCTTAACTTCGTTCATCAGGTCGATTTCTTCCTGACTGAGTTCCCGGTACCCGCTGATTTTTCGGTGCTGATTTTCCACGGCTTACTCCTGAATGGTTTCGACAGTGTTGTGGCGGTTGTACCTTCCCCGTGCAGCGTAGCTGCGCTCGGACGGTACCGGAGCATGACGGTAGAACACCATCTGCCCGATAGCGTCGCCGGGACGGAGCCTGATTGAATGATGGCTTGTCAGGTTCTTGAGTTCAAGCGTCAGGACGGAGCCGTTCCACCCCGCCCCGCACCATCCGGAGTTCAGATGCTCCAGACCGATGCGGGCCATGCTCGACTTCATCTTGTACTCGCAGGAGAGATGGTTCGGCAGGAAGAACATCTCATGGGACTCTGCGAGGATGAACTGCCCCGGGGCCAGAACGAAACCATCCTCCTTGTCGAGAGCGACCCGCCGCACCTCCAGCTTCTCTCGCGCCCGGAAATCCAGAACGCTATGGCTGATCGGCGGAAGCTCCTGCAACACGAAGTCTCCCATGTGCAGTTCGATGCTGCTTGAGTTCACGTTCTTGAACCCAAGCTCCACCCGACGACCGTCTGATCCCACGCCGACCATGACGTGCTTCTTCAGAACCTCAAGGCAGAGTTCTTCGTACGACAGAAGACCTTCCATGTCAGAGGTCCGGAAAGAAAGCGCGGATGACGATAGGCGCTTCTTTTCGGATCACCTCCATCATCTGCCGTGCCACCACCCGATGCTCTTTCTGGGTGCCTTCACCCAGTCGCTCTCGAAGGTAGAAAATCCACGTGCGGATGGGTGCGTTCAGGTACAGGCGGGTAGGCGTCATGCCTTCCGGAAGCACGATCCGGGCAACCTCCTTCGCCCCGCCGTTTGCCAAACACCACTCGTAGGCGTCGTTGACTGCCGCGATGACTGCTGCCTGTTTCTGCTTCCACTCTGCGTGGCGGGGGTCCTCGGCATCCACCTCCAGCGAAAGCTGCCGGTTCTTCGCGTGCTGCGTGCGAAACTCCCGAAACTCCATGTCTCCGAGTGCGCCGATCACTTGGTAGCGCTGGCTGAATTCCTGCGGAAGGATGGTCCAATGCCGCAGGACCTGACGCGAAATGTCCCTCGTGGTATTCAGTTCGACGCAGACGTTCGCCATCTGGAACGGGGAGGAGTGCCCTGCCTTCATCATGTAGTTGAAGAGGTCACCCACCGGCTTGTCCTGCCCGTCCGGGTTCGAGACCCGGGCGATGTACGCCAGAATGTCGTCGATGTTGGGGGTTGCCCAAACCAGCTTTACTGTTGACATCGTTTTCTCCTGTGAAATCGTTTTCAATCAGACCTTGGCAAGCATCCGATGTCCGGCAACGCACTGGCGAATGACCGTCTTGGTCCGGTACATCAGGAAGAAGCCTGTGCGCTCCACGATGAGGGACAGAGGCCACGTTGCGAGGACAAGGACACCGACCAGCGCGGGAACCATCACGGCGTATTCCAGAGCCTTGGAGGGCTTCGCGTGGTTCAGGCGGATGAGTACGTTGACGGCGACGCCGATGCTGGGGGCACAGAGCGCCATCTTGATGAACGCCATCGCAAAGTAGGCGAAGAAGAGGTATTCCGGGATGGTTGTCATTATTGTCTCCGTATGGTGGATAGACATTATCCCTCGACCACTTTGCGATAGCTACCTACAGAGTCCGCCCCGCATCAAAGCGAGAGTCAAACTCAGCCCGCTCTGCCGCCGCGTAATTCGCGTCATCCTGCGCGGCTGGTACCCAAGAGGAACGACGCTCGATCAGGGTGGAGTACGCCCCGCATACTGCGTCCGCTACGTCCTTGCTGCCGTTCACCGGGTGATCGACTTTGTCCTTGACGGCATCATACTCCAAGTCGAATAGCTCAGAGGTAAGCACATCGTTGTCGAACATCTTCACGCGCCCGTCACTGATGCCGTCACGGAACTGCTTGTACGGCACAGAAGTCTTGTCAACAGAGACGTGCCCTGTCTTCATTCCTTCCTTCTTCCACTGCTGTCGGGACTCGGTGCTCATGAATCCGTCGTAGGTCACCACCTTGATAGGGTAGCCGTACCTGTCCCGCAGCATTTTGACCCAGAGCCGAACTTCTGCAATCTGGATTTCGTGCTGGGTATCCGGCTCGATGCTGCACGCCAATTCGACACTGCACTCAGGCAGCATCTCGATCATCCCGTTCTCGCGCTCGCACTTGTGCATGCCGTCAAAGCGGAGCATGGCTACGCCGCAGCGGTCACCCGTCAGCGACAAGTCGATGTGGACGTATCGTGGACGGGAGGGGTTCATGCAGTAATGCCCCGGCTTCACCTGTGGCATACCGTCCACGCCGAGAATGACATTGTCCTTGACGAGGAAGCTCTGTAGGCCTTCGTCCGCGCCCGCCTGAATGCACTCCAGAATCTTGAAGCGGCGGCGGAAGAACGGCGAGACACTGCTGGTGGACATACCCACGATGTCTCGCAGCGAGTCATGCGGGTTCTTCAGGAAGTCGTCCTTGTACTCGATAGGCACGTCAAGAATCAGTGCGCCCTCTGGTGTCTTCTCCCCATCCTCAAGCACTCGCGTGTCTGTCAGAACCTCGTTACCCACCAACAGTCGGAAGGTCACGCCGCTGTAGCGATCCTTCGGCCATACCTCATACTGCTTCTTGTTGTAGATGTAGACGCCCTTCTCGCCAGTCTTCTCGACGTGCGCCTTGCGCTTGTCCGTGAAGTCTCCCTTGTAGCGAGTGGAGGAGGACACCATCACCACGCCAATCATCGGACCCTTGCTGATGAATCGACCTTTCTTGCGTCGGCTCATCGCTTCGTAGATGGTCGTAGCCTGATCGTAGACACCGGCCCGCCCGCTGGTCACTTCTGCCTTCTTGGACTTCAGAACCACGTTCATGAAGTTAACTTCGTCAATGATGCCGCCGATCACGGCTTCACCAAGAATGGAGTCTGCGTCTGCCCCGCCTACCGCGATACGAATGTTCTTGTCGCTGAAATAGATTTCCGATTCGATCAGCTTGTCCAGAGGCAGATGCTTCTGGAACCAAGGAATATCCTCGATCATCTTTCGCAGCGGCTGGTAGACCACCTTCTTGGTGACGTGCGGCTTCGCCGCCATAATCGGGAAGACGATGGACGTGGCCTTCGGGAGGCCGTAGACGGTCTGTGGTTGCTTCAGGCAACCAAGGATGTGGCTGTGGTAGAGAGTCGTGACCAGAGAGATAGTGGTCTTGCCGGAAGAGGTACAGCCCATGAGAACAGCTTCATGGTGTGCGCCTCGGTCCACTCCGCGCCACCAATCCTTGTTGATGTCGATGATCGCAGCCCGTACCTCCGGCCACATCGTAAGGTCGGTGCCGCCCATGAACTCCGGGTCATCGAGAAAAGCCTCGATGCTGACCGGCGACTGCTCCAGATGGTTCATGAAACGGTAAAGGCTGTCGTCGCCTTCCCGGATTCGGCGCTCAAGCGCCTCCACGTACATCTCGGCAAACAGGCGGTTAGAGAAGCCTGCGGAAGCCTCGCGAGCCCGCGCCAGAATGTCGGACTCCCGGCGTGAAATTGATTTCAAAACCGGGGCTGGCGCGGGAACCACCATAGGTGCGCGTTGGCGCACCTTGCGGACTTCGGTCATAGGTCTACAACCTCACGATCATCCCCGGAGAAGGGACCTAGCGGGTCCGAGGTCCGGTTGTCGCGGCGGGCCTCGACAAGCATCTCGTCAGTCAGTGCCATGAGGCGCTGGATGTCGGTCTGTGCGCCCTCGCTAGCGCCCTTGCGGAAGCGGAGCGTGTCGTAGACGCCAGAGGCCTGATAGAAGCGGTGCATGTCATTGTGGGAGGCCAGAGCGGTACGCATTGCCGCCAGACGCATGGGCATCGGGGTATTGCTGTTCGACGCGGCCCGCATCGCCATAGCCTGCACCTCCTCGTAGAAGCCTTTGGAGTTGCCGATCATCTCTTCGATGTCGAGACCCTTGGCCGCGCTGCGCAGGCGCTCCTTGAGTTCGGTGCGGTCCCGCATGACCGTGCTGACGGACACACCAAGCTGGGCCGCAATCTCATCGAGCGGCAGATTGCGCATCAACAAGCGGTGCAGAAGCTGGAGACGATACTCGCGTTCGTACTCGCTGGACCGGTGGGCTACCTGCTGAAGCCGGTTGCGGGGCGTGAACTCCTCAGCGTTCATGGCGTCACGGGCCATCGCCGACTGCTGGTCTTCGGTTATCCGGCGAGTCTCTGGCGTGGCTGCAAGTACAGCGGCATTCAGGTCTTCGACTGGAGCCTCAACCTGATCTTCGCCATCGTCCACACCACCGCCGCTGGTGGATTGCGAAATCCCATTGGCGCTAAACGCCATGCCACGCCGACTGACCATTCGACGGCGGCGTGGTTCTGCGGGTGCTGCGTCTGCGACCATGTCAGCCTCTCCTGATTCCAACCAGCGTACTGAACTGTAGCCAGCGTGATGTCTCGTAGACTACCACGTCGCGGTCTCGCAACTCCCACAGGAGGTCATCGTTCAGGATCGGCCACATGGAGCCCTTCAAGGCCTCAGTCTTGGCGTCGATCTCTTCTTGAGTGTAGCCATTGTCCCTTCGGAATTTGTAGTATTCGTCGGAGAAACGATCAGCCATCCAGTCTCGACCGACATCCTCCTTCTGGCCGAGCACCATGCAGCCGCCGACCTTGGTGTTTCGCACGATCCAGTCCAGAGCCGCTTTCTTTTGAAAGGGGTGGATGAACTGAAGAACGTAGAGGCAGAACAAGAGATCAGCAGGCTTCGGGAGGTCGGGCGCGTCTGCGATGTCCGCGACTACGGTGTACACGCTGGGGAACTCTTTCGACAGGCGCTCCATCATGGGCGACGAAAGGTCCAGAGCAATGCCGTCGATACCCGTCCGCTCGAAAGGAACGCCTTGCTGCTTCTCAATGGCACGGAAAAGGTGACCCGTGGAGGAACCGATGTCGGCCACGACTGCCCCGGGCCGCAGACTTTCGTGCAGCAAAGACACATGCAGTCGGTGAGCCTCGTTGTACAGTGGGATCGAGCGAGGGGCCATTGAGTCAAAGACTGCGGCCACCTCCTCGTCAAACTGGAATACGTCGCGCCTCTTGGGGATGTGAACCACTTCCCCGTGTTTGTCCATTGCAAGCGGCATGGTCACTGTCCTGTTCAAAAGCAGAGGACAATAGTATAGGCCAGACCGACGAACGGTCACAAATTATCCTTGACCTATAAATATGCAGGCGTATACTTCCGCCCACAGCCGATATGCTCTCAAACGCACCATGTCGGCAACCCGCCACGCCCGTTGGCGGTAACTGGCAAACCCCGGAGGACACCACCCTCCGGGGTTTTTTATTTCTAGCTACTGGCTGCAATCATCTGCCCCCACGCGGTGATTGCGCTCATCACACACCTCCATCCGGCACGCTCGCCTTGCCGCCCGATGCGACGGGCGCAGCATTGATCGCACGGCGTGCAGCCGACCAGATTGCCATCGCCCACCAGTCGGGATCGCTGATGATGGTGTCGGGCGGCATGTTGCCGCGCAGCCATTCAGCGAACGCTGCGGGCGGGGCCACCGGCACGCTCACGCTCGGCGCTGGCGGGGCGTAATACACGGGGCGCAGTTTCGACATATCGGCGCAGCACATGCTGGCGGATTCGGTGTTTGCGTAGAACGTGTTGCCGTCGTACCAAGCCACCGCCTCGCCCTGCGCGGGCTGCTGGGCGAGGGCTGCGCGCAAGTCTTGTGCTAGTGACTCCACCTCCCGCTCGTCAGCCTCGCACGAGCGCAACTCCTCGATCCGGTTGAGACACCTTTGCAACAAATCCATCATCGCATCAGCCACGGGGCACCTCCTTAAACTTACGGCGCTCATCAAGCGCCATTGCGCAGCCTTCGCTGCACGCAACGATTTCTTCATCGTGCGGAACCGGGGTGCGGCACAGAATCAGCTTCGACCGCCAGCCATCACCCCACGGTGCAATTGTTCCGCAGTGGTCGCACTCCCACAGGCGGATGGTTTTAGCGAGGGGCATGGGGCACCTCCGGTGCGGCTTCGATCTGATGCGCCGTGCGCAGCGCCTTGCGAGCCTTATCGTAGTGACCGCGCAGGACTGCGGCAGGATCGGAGCCGTGCGGGGCGGCATCCAGAGCGCGGATCGCGCGTCCAAGTGCGCAGACTT
>CALEYY010000104.1 GCA_937928295.1 uncultured Moraxellaceae bacterium | reverse complement strand
TGTTGGTGTCCTGGAATTCATCGACCAGAATCATGCGGAAGCGCGCCTGGTAATGCTTGAGCAGGTCGGGATGGTTCAGCCACAGCTCATGGCTGCGCAGCAGAATCTCGGCAAAATCGATCAGCCCGCTGCGCTGGCACACCTCTTCATAGGCGCTGTAGATGCGCAGCTGCGTGCCGGTAAACAGGTCGCCGTTAGGCTGGATATGCTTCGGACGCCGACCCTCTTCCTTGTTGCCGTTGATGAAACTCGCGGCCTGGCGCGCCGGCCACTTCTCTTCATCCAGCTGCAAATCCTTGAGCACACGCTTGATGACGCGCTGCTGATCGTCGCCATCGAGAATCTGGAAGGTCTGCGGCAGACCAGCTTCTTTGAAATGAGCGCGCAGGAAGCGATGGGCAAGACCGTGAAACGTGCCGATCCACAATGGCTGCGTGGCGATGCCGAGCTGCTGCTCCAGGCGCGCGCGCATCTCGTGAGCGGCCTTGTTGGTGAAGGTCACCGCCAGCACGGCAAACGGCGAGATGCCGAAGTTCTGGCAAAAGTGCGTGATGCGTGAAGTCAGCACACGCGTCTTGCCCGAGCCGGCCCCGGCAAGCACCAGCAGATGTTGGCTGTCACAGGTGACGGCATCGTGTTGGGCCGCGTTAAGCCCTTTCAGTAATTCAGTGTCGTTCATGGCGGCTATTGTAGACCACCGACCGCATGGCGTTTTCGCTGACGCAGGCAAATGTTATGGTAGCGAACATGACACGGACGGCCGGGAATACATCGGCCTCTGTTTGAGGGCTAGTTTCATGACCGATACGGCCACCGCCGCATTCCTGCGCGAGACGCAGCAGTTGCGTGAGCTGCAATACATTCAGTTGCGTCAGGTGCAGCAGCAGCTGCCACGCTTCCTGATCATCTCGGCGCTGTCCGTGGTTGCCGCCGCGTGGCTGTTCTGGGATTGGCCCTACGCCAGCAATAGCAAAATCCTGATCTGGGCCGGCAGCTTCCTGACCTTTCTCATGGTGCGCGGCCTGCTGGTCTGGTGGTACGGCCGCCGCGTCGCGCAGAACCTCGACACGCTGGGCCGCATCATCACCGTCACGGCGGCGCTGACGGCGGCGTTCTGGGTCTATGCCATCATTGACTTCAATCCGCGCATCTTCCCCAACAGCGATTACCTGGCGGATGTAGCCAATCGCCAAGTGCTGCTGGCTGCGCTGCTGGCTGCGCAGGGCATTGCCGCGCTGACCGCCTATGCCGGCTATCTGCGCGCCTTCATCGGCTTCACCGTCATTACTTTCATTCCCTCGTTGATCCATCTGATTTTGCACCCCAGCTCAACCAACCTGACCGTGGCCAGCATCGGCGCCATCTGGTGGGGCTTTCTGATTCTCAGCGCGCGCTATTTGAACCGCATGGTGCTGGGCAGCCTGCGCCTGCGTATCGACAACGAAAAGCTGATCCGGCATTTGCGCGACACCCAGTACGACACGCTGGCCTCAAATCAGCAGCTGGCCATCGAGGTAAAAACGCGAACGCTGGCCGAGCAGCAGCTGCATCAGCTCAACAACGAGCTGGAAGCGCGCGTGCTGCAGCGCACCGAGGCGCTGAAAGAAAGTCAGGATGGCCTGACGCTGGCCATCGAAGCTTCGGGCATCGCGCTCTGGGACTGGTCACTTGCCGACGGCACGCTCAAGCACACCAATCTGGAGCCGCTGCTGGGCTGCAGCGATGGCGGCTGCGACGACCTGCTGACGCAAGTGCGGGATCGTGTGCACCCCGATGATTTGCGCACCGTGAAGCGCAACATCGTGCGGCATTTGCGCCGACGCACGCCACGCTACGAAGCGCGCTATCGCCTCAAGCATCAGCGCGGTCACTGGGTCTGGGTCGAAGACAAGGGCCGCGTCGTGCTCTGGGACGCCCAGGGCAAGCCGGTGCGCATGCTCGGCATTCGTCGCGACATCACTCGCGAACGCGAGGCCGAAGAAACACAGAAGAAGCTCGACTACCTCGCCAATCACGACCGCCTCACGCAGCTGGCCAATCGTCGCCAGCTACGCAATCGCCTGCATTCGGCCATCACCCGTGCCCGCGAAAGCGATCAGCGCCTGGGCCTGATCTACCTCAATCTGGATCGCTTCCGCCAGGTCAACGAGAGCCTCGGCTTTGAAGTCGGCGATGCTATTTTGCGCGAGACCGGGCGCCGGCTGCTCGAAATGGGCACGCGCCTGGACACGCTGGCACGACTCGGCGGCGATGAGTTCGCACTGATCTTCACCGACCTGCGCGACAGCAACGAAATCGAAAAACTGTGCGAAGACATCATTGCCCAGCTCCGCCTGCCCTTCCGCATCGGCGACCACGAACTGCTGCTCGGTGCCTCGTTGGGCATAAGCCTGTTCCCCGAGCATGGCCGTGAGCTGGCGATTCTGGTCAATCATGCCGACCTCGCCATGCAGCAGGCCAAGCGCCTGGGCGGCAATCAGTGGCGCACCTACTCGGCCGATCTGCGTAGTGCCACGGTGGAGCAGCTGAATCTGGAAAACAGCCTGCGCAAAGCCATCTTCCGCGATGAGTTTCTGGTGCATTACCAGCCGAAAGTATCGCTGCAGAACAAGCGCATTGTTGGCATGGAGGCGCTGGTGCGCTGGCAACACCCGACGCTTGGCCTGCTCTATCCCGGCGCATTCATTCCGCTCGCGGAAGAGACCGGGCTGATTTCTGTGATCACCGAGCGCGTGCTGCAACAGGCCTGCCAACAGGTGCAAGCTTGGTCGCGCGCAGGCCTCGGCGAACTTACGGTGGCCGTGAACATTCCACCGCAGCAGCTGCACAAAGGCGACCTCATGCAAACGCTGGAAGTCGCACTGGAAGAGAGTGGCCTGCCAGCAGAGCAATTGGAAATCGAGCTCACCGAGACCTCGCTGATGGACGACCCCGACATGGCCGCGCGCATCCTCGGCGATGTCCGCAAGCGCGGCATCAGCATTGCACTGGATGACTTCGGCACCGGCTATTCATCGCTCAGCCAGCTGCGCAAATTCCCGCTAAACACGCTCAAGATCGACCAGTCGTTTGTGCGCGAAGTCGGGCAGAGCGCGGAGGATGGCGCCATCGTGCGCGCCATCATCACTATGGCGCACGAGCTGGGCATGACCGTGACGGCAGAAGGTGTGGAAACTCCCTGCCACCTCGATTTCCTGGTGCGTGAGCGCTGCGACTATGTGCAGGGCTATTATATTAGCCGACCGATCCCGGCCGAGCAGATGGAGGTCTTGCTGCAGCAGCAGGCAGATCAGGACGATGTGGCGCTGCCACCAGTTATTTCGGTGGGCTGAGCGGCATCTCGCCAAAAATCGACAATACCGCCCGAAAGCTTTGCTCCGGCTCCGCTGTCAGCGTCACGGCTTCGCCGGTAGCCGGATGGCGGAAGCTCAGGGCCGTGGCGGCGAGCATGAGCCGACCCGCGCCGAAGCGCTGCGCGAAATAATGATTGTGGCGGGTACGGCCGTAGTTGGTATCGCCAATGATGGGATGGCTGATGTGCTGCAAGTGCCGGCGCAGCTGATGCTGACGGCCCGTCTCCGGCTGCAGCTCGACCAAGCTGTAGCGGCTGCTGGCGTAGCCTTCAATGGCGACCGGAATTTCAGTCACGGCGAGACGCCGGTAGCGTGTTTGCGCCTGACGCAGCACAGGCTCGCAGGTATCGCGACGGTCGACGGCCTTGTCGCGCAGCGGCTCATCGATGAGGCCCATTTCCGGCGCCCAGCCACGCACCATCGCCAGATAGGTCTTGTGTATTTCGCCCGCCATGAGCGCCCGACCCAGCGCGCTGGCCGTGTCGGGATCGCGGGCGAAGAGCAGCAGACCCGAGGTCGGCCGATCCAGACGGTGGATGGGATAGACATGCTCGCCGTCATTCAGCGCGCGCGCGTATTGCAGCGCGAACTCGGTTTCGTGACGGTCGATGGGGCTGCGGTGCACGAGCAGACCGGCGGGCTTGTGCACCGCCAGCAGGTGGTCGTCGCGGTGGATCAGCTGCAGGGGGTTCGCCATGTTGGGTGATCAGGCTTCTGGTGAGTCGCGCTCAACGGGTGTCTGCTTGAACGCCGGTGAGGCGGCAAACGGATTCAACCTCGCCCGTTGCTGCGTCGCCGCGGATGCCCACCAGTAGAGCTGCTCAACCCCTCGCTGGGCGTAGCTCGACCAGCGTGCTTCATCCTGATCCTGGCTCA
>CALEYY010000103.1 GCA_937928295.1 uncultured Moraxellaceae bacterium | reverse complement strand
AGATCATCAAGTGTGACTGGAGTTCAGACGTGTGCTCTTCCGATCTAGCGTGCGCTGGGCGCGGCCGAGCGCGCTCGTATATGCGATGTCGAAATGGAAGCCCTTGGCCTTCAGCTTCTGCCCCGCAGCGTGGGCTTCCTTCACACCCTGTTCGGTGAGGAGAAGACGGTTCTCCGGCTGGACGATCATGACGCGGGCGGCACGGACGCCGGCGAGCTGGGAAATGGTCCGGGCGAGCTCGCCCTGGATCACGGCGATGCGACTGGTGCCGCCCACCATGAACGGGAGCCGCCGTCCCCACCTGGACCGGAAGTTGTCGGAGTACAGCCCGATCAAGGGGTCGATGAGGGACTCGAGGACCAGGCCCAGCGCGATGGCCGCGTGCACCAGCAGCGTCTCCATCGTGTTGCAGGTGCCGTAGCGCTGCGTCTTGGCGTTGTCGGCGATGCGGATCGCCTTGTCGATGTCGGCTTGATCGTCGATGTAAACGTGGCACACGCCGTCCAGGTGCTTGATCATGGGAATGCGCGATTCGGCCATGATGCGCTCGATCAGCGACTTGCCGCCACGCGGCACGATGATGTCGACGAACGCATCCATGCGCAGCAGTGCGCCCACCGCGGCGCGGTCGGCGGTCTCCACCACCTGCACCACAGCGCGCGGCATGCCCACCGCTTCAAGGCCGCGCTGAATGCAGGCAGCGATAGCGTTATTACTTTGCAGTGCTTCGCTGCCGCCGCGCAGGATGGTGGCGTTGCCCGACTTCAGGCACAGCGACGCCGCTTCCAGCGTCACATTCGGCCGTGATTCGTAAATGATGCCGATGACGCCGAGCGGCACGCGCATCTTGCCGAGCTGGATGCCGGAGGGGCGATAAGTGAAGTCGGTCATTTCGCCGATGGGGTCGGCCAAGGCGATGACCTGGCGCAGACCTTCTAGCATGCCGTCGAAGCGGGCATCGTCGAGGGCGAGGCGGTCGAGCAGGGCTGCATCAAGACCGTTGGCCTCACCGGCGGCCATGTCGCGGGCGTTGGCGGCGAGCACACTGGCGCGATCGCGCAGCAGTTCGTCATGAATGGCCTGCAGTGCGGCATTTTTGGCGCCGGTGTTGGCTCGGGCGATGACGCGCGAGGCTTGGCGGGCGGCAGCACCGAGGCTGCGCATGTAGGCAACGATATCCATGCCGAGTGTTCCGAAAATGAAGTAGGCCAGATTATAGCCAGCCTGCCGTTGTTGGCGCGCGCATTTACACAACATTACTTTACAGCGTACGCGGTGCGTGACAGCTTTCACCGAACACCAACAAAGAGAGCGTTGCAACGCCAGCCTGAACATGAATCTCCGCTTGCTGCTGCCCTCAGTGTCGTCGCTGCACCGCCCCGGTTTGTGGGCGGTCTTGCTCGTGCTGATGACGCTCTCGGCCTGCGCCTGGCATCCCGGCAGCAGCCGTGCCAGCCTGCGCGCCCAGCAGCCGCAAACCTGGCAGGGCGAGGTGTCGTGCCCCGGCTGCAGCGAGCGTTGGCTGACCGTGACTCTCTTTCCCGATGGCCTGTTTCGTTTGCGCGAAGCCTATGTGGCCGCGAAAGGTGCTAATGAGGAGCGCTTTTACGATACCGGACGCTGGTCGGCCATGCTGGGCGATAGCCAGCGCGTGATCCTGAAAGGCGCCAGCGAGCGGCAGATGCGACTGTTGCCCCGAGGCGACCTGGCCTTGCTTGATGCCGCCGGTCGCGACATCGTGTCGATTCGTGAGTACCAGCTGAAGCGTCTGCCCAAACCGGATTTGATTGCCGACCCCATGCGCCTGCTGGCGCTCTATGCCGCCAGTGACAATGGCGCGGTGCTGACGGAGTGCCTGACGGCGCAAGTGGTGAGCATTGCCGACAGCCCGGCCGCCGCCGAGATGCGGCAGGTCGTGGCGACTATCGCTGCCGAGCGGCGTGCGCGCGGCCCGGTTCTGGCGGCGCTGACCGCGCGTTGGAGTGATGCCTCGGGCAAGTCGGAATCTGCCGGTCGCCGCCTCGTCATTGAAAAATTTGACCGCTTCTGGCCGGATGAAAACTGTGCCCAAGGCCCGATTGCGCCGGTGCAGCCGCTGCTGGAAACCGTCTGGCAATTAAGCAGTGTTAATGCCGTGCCGGTGCAAGAGGCCGTGCTCGGGCAGGCGGCGCATATCCGCTTGCGCAAGGGTGGTCGCCTCACCGGCAGCACCGGTTGCAATCGTGTGCAGGGCAGCTGGCAAGTCAATGCCGACAAATTGAGTCTGATCCGCATCAGCAATACCCGCGCCAGTTGTCGCGAGGCCATGGCGCAGCAAGAGCAGACCTTCCTGGATGCCTTGCGCAATGCCCGGCAGTATCGTCAGGTCGGGCATCAGCTGGAGTTGTTGCAGGGCGATCAGGTGCTGGCCCGCTTTGTGGCCACGGAGATGCTCTGATGACGATGCTGGAAGTCTGGGAGCTGCTCAGCTATGTGGTGACCGTGGTTGGTTTGCCACTGGCGATAGCCGTGTTTCTGTACGAGCAGCGCAAGGAGCGCGAGAACGAAGAGGAAGAGGTCTTCCAGCTGCTCTCCGACAACTACCAGGACTTTCTCAAGATCGCGCTGGAAAATCCCGATCTCAAGCTGTTTTCGCAGCAGCAGGCCAGCGGCTTGAGTGAGGAGCAGCTGGAGCGCAAGCGCATCATCTTCACCATGCTGGTGTCGCTGTTTGAGCGCGCCTACCTGCTGCTTTACGAGGACGACATGGCCGCCAAGCAGCAGCGGCGCTGGTCATCGTGGGAGGACTACTTGCAGGAGTGGTGCTCGCGGCCTGACTTTCGCCAGGCGTTGCCGGATCTACTACGCGGCGAAGATCCGGAGTTTGTGGCCTATCTCAATCAGCTACTGGTGCGCACGCCGCAGTAACGATTTTTCAGTAGCTCTTTTTAATAAAACACAGCCACGGTTTGCTGGCTCATGGCAATCGCTTCGCCATTCGGTGTCCACAGTGTTGAGCGGATGTGGGCGTAACCATCGCCGCTGCTCAGCGTGTCGGCCTGATACGCCCACCAGCCATCGGCGCGGATGGCTTCATTCACCGGGCGATATCCCACCGCCCAAGTCATGGTGCTCAGGTTCGCCGGGCCGTTGCAGCGCGCCACCACGGACGGGGGCCAGGCATCGACCAGCGCCAGTACCAGCGCCGGATCAATCGCGCCGGCATCATCCGCGTCACGCAGGCGAATCCAGCCTTTCATGTGCGGGCTGGCATGACCGCTGAAGGGCAGGCCGCCTTCGCTCCAGCGCAGGTCGAAGTGCTGGGTGAATTCGGGCGTGAGGCCGGCAATATAGGGTAGTGCCTGGCAGTCTTCCGGGGCTTTCATGGCAGGACGCAACGGTGCTGGCTCAATGAGCTGCGATGCGCGGTCGGCACCAAAGCTGGCCTGCAGCGTGGCAATCACGGCATCGCCTTGCAGCAGGCGGACTTCGGCTTGCAGAGCGGATTTGCCGGCGCGCAACAAGCGGCTTTCCAGGATGGCATCGCCCACGGTAGCCGGGCCGATGAAGGCGATGTGGGCCGCACGCAAGGGCCGGCCTTCGCCCTGTTGCTGCTGCAGATGCGTTTGTAGCAAGGCCGCGACCAGCCCGCCGTATGCAGCGCGACCCTGGCCCCAGTTCGCCGGAATTTGCACGCTTTGGCGATGTACGCCGGCCTCAGTGGTCAGTGAGTTCGTGCTGTGCAGGGGCTGCAAAATTTCAGTAAGACGCATGTGATGGCTTCCGATGGTCAGGTGAGTATTCAGGCAACGCTAATCAAATCACACAAAAAGCGGGCGGCCGGCCATGGCCATGGTCAGGCGCAGCAGGGCATCCCAGGCGCGCTCCGGCGACTGGCCCTTAATGGCCTTGTCTACCTCAATCACGCCGCTGGTCAGGCGTTGCAGACGAATCAGCGACAGGCGACGCAGCGCCTGCTGCGCCGGGCCCTGGCGCTTGGCCCAGAAGCCGAGCTGATTCAGCGCCTGCGACGACAAACCCTGCTGACCGCTCTGGCTCATCTGCTCGGCGGCCAGCGTCAGCGCACGCAAGTCTTTCTGCAGTGCCCACAGCACCACCGACTCGGCCTGACCTTCGCTTTCCAGCCCGAGCAGCAGGCGCGCGGCGCGGCTGGCATCGCCGAGCAACACGGCATCGGCCAGATCGAACACCGAGTAGCGCGTGCTGTCGCTGACCAGACTGGCG
>CALEYY010000102.1 GCA_937928295.1 uncultured Moraxellaceae bacterium | reverse complement strand
CCAGCGGCAAGGTGATCCCGGCGGACGACACCGCCGACGTCGCCGTCGCCGAGGTGTTCGACGGCATCATTCGACACATCGAGTACATGTCCGACGCCGACGTGGCCTACGATACCGCTTGCGACAACCAGGTGGTCTATGGCGAAGGATACGTCCGTGTACTGACGGAGTACACCCGCGACGACAGTTTCGATCAGGATTTGCGCATCGGGCGCATACGCAGTTCGTTTAGCGTCTACATGGACCCGACAATCCAAGACCCTTGCGGGTCCGACGCGCGCTGGTGTTTCATCACGGAAGACCTTTTGAAAGCCGACTATGAGCGTGCGTTCCCCAACGCAGCGCCCATCAGTTCGATCATGACCCGTGGCATCGGCGATCAGTCTCTCAGCATGTGGCTGTCTGAAAATACGATCCGCATCGCGGAGTATTTTTATCTGGACTACCAGAAAGCCACGCTGAACCTTTATCCCGGCAACATAACGGCTTTCGAAGGCACGCCGCAGGACGCGCAGTTGAGAATGCAGTTTGCGCAGCCGTTGAAGACCCGCGCTGCCGACCGCCGCCGCGTCATGTGGATGAAAACCAACGGCTACGAAGTGCTGGACGAGCGCGAATGGCCGGGCAAGTACATTCCTGTCGTGCGCGTTGTCGGTAACGAGTTCGAGGTGGACGGCCGGCTCTACGTTTCCGGTCTTGTGCGCAACGCCAAGGACGCGCAGCGCATGTACAACTATTGGGTGAGCCAAGAAGCCGAAATGCTGGCCTTGGCACCCAAAGCCCCCTTCATTGGCTATGGCGGCCAGTTTGAAGGCTACGAGATGCAGTGGAAGACCGCCAATACGACCAACTGGCCGTATCTGGAGGTCAACCCGGACGTTCAGGACGGCGCCGGCAACGTGCTGCCGCTGCCCATGCGCGCCCAGCCGCCGATGGCCCAGACGGGCCTCATTCAGGCCAAGATGGGCGCTGCCGAGGACATCAAGGCTACCACCGGCCAGTACAACGCCTCGCTGGGCCAGCAGGGCAACGAGCGCTCTGGCCGCGCCATCCTCGCGCGCCAGCAGGAGGGCGACACCGGCACCTACCACTTCGTGGACAATCTGGGCCGGGCCATCCGCTACGTGGCCCGCCAGTTGGTCGATATGATCCCCAAGATTTACGACACCCAGCGCGTCGCCCGCATCATCGGCGTGGACGGCGAGGTGGGCATGGCGCGGATCAACCCGATGCAGCCCGAGCCGGTCAAGAAGATCGTCGATCAGGCGGGCACGGTGCTGGAGAAGATATACAACCCGTCGGTCGGCGTCTACGACGTGGTCATCACCACCGGACCCAGCTACCTGACCAAGCGCCAGGAAGCCGTCGAGGCGATGGCCAACATCCTCCAGACCAGCCCGCAGTTGTGGCAGGTCGCCGGCGACCTGTTCATCAAGAACATGGACTGGCCGGGCGCGCAGGAGATGGCGGCCCGCTTCAAGAAGATCATCGACCCGAAGGTGCTGGCCGAGGACGACAAGTCGCCCGAATTGCAGGCGGCCGAACAGCAGGTCGAGGCGGTGACACAGCAGCTTCAGCAGGCGATGGGCCTCCTCAACAACGTGCAGTCGTCGATGGACGCGCAGGAACTGCGGATCAAGGCGTACGAGGCGGAAACCAAGCGGATTGCGGCCACGTCGGCCGGCATGACGACCGAGCAAATCCAGGACATCGTCATGGGCACCATCGCTGCGGCGGTCGAGACGGGTGACATCTCTGGCAACCGCCCGATGATGCCGCAGATGCCGGATGACCGGGGCGCTATGGGCATGCAGGAAGAACAGATGGGACCAATGGAATGAGTAACTGCGACAAGTTCATAGGCATGCTGTTTCTGGCCCGTGACGTGACGCACTCGGCGCACCTCAACACGCGGTCTTTTGCCAAGCACAAGGCGTTGGGCAAGTTTTACCCGGAGATCGTTGATCTTGCGGACAAATTCGCTGAGATGTATCAAGGCAAGTACGGCCTGATCGGCCCGGTTGCGCTCATGTCGGCCGACAAGTCCAGCAACGTTCTGGAGTTTCTGGAGCGTCAGGCCGACCAGATCGAAAAGACCCGGTATGACATCGTTGACCGGGAATGCACCCCGCTTCAGAACGTTATCGACGAAATCGTTGGGTTGTACTATACAACGATCTACAAGTTGAAGTTCCTCGCATAAGGAAAATGCTATGGGCCTGAAAACCACAACCGTTTGCCTCGGCTATCAGCAGATTACGCCGAACTCTGCAACCAGCTTGACCGTTCCGGCCATCTCGCCGGATGGCTCCAAGCAGCAGGCAACTTTTGCCATCATCACCCCGGAAATCCAGAATGTCCGGTGGCGCGATGATGGCACGGACCCGACGGCCTCCGTCGGCATGCCGATCTATGTGGGCACGTCGCTGCTGTATGACGGCGACCTGACCAAGATCCGCTTCATCAACACCGTCGCTGGCGGCAAAGTCAATGTGAGCTACTACGCATGATGAACGTCACGGGGGTTCCGCTCAACATTGCTGGCGCAGCCTCTGCGGCTGGCTACATCATCACGGCTGACGCGATCCTCACCGAAAGCGGCACCACGCGCACGCTGTCGTCGTTGTTCAGTGCGGTGAAGGCGTCGGTCAGTTCCTGATACATCTCGCCCGACAGCGCATTGAGCTTGTCGGCACGGTCGAGCAGGACGGTGGCAATGCCTTCATCGTGGGTGATTTTGATGGTCATGGCTTGATGCTCAGGGTTATTTTCAGAATGATTTGATGCCGGCGCGGTCGAGGACTTTTTTCCACTTGACCACTTCATTGCGCAGGTGGGCGACGAATTCGGCTGTGGTACTGCCGACAGGGTCGGAGCCGTCGCGTTTCAGTTGTTCGGCGAATTCCGGCGTCTTGATGATACGGGCAACAGTGTCTGCCGTTTTGGCGATGGTGTCCTTCGGTGTACGGGCCGGCGCGGTGAGGCCGTTCCATGCCACCGCTTGGAAACCTTTCAGACCCTGCTCATCGAGCGTGGGTACATCGGGCAGTGCGGCGGTGCGACCGATGCTGGTAACGCCGAGCACACGGAGGCGACCGGATTTGATGAAGGACATGACTGAGGTCAGGCCGTTGAAGGCCATATCGACATGGCCGCCG
>CALEYY010000101.1 GCA_937928295.1 uncultured Moraxellaceae bacterium | reverse complement strand
AGACACTCTTTCCCTACACGACGCTCTTCCGATCTAGCTCTGCCTCGCGTCACTCGAGGGCGCCGAGCACGGGATCGCGTTCTCGTCCGGGATCGGCGCGACCTCGACCCTGATGCACCTCGTCAAGCAGGGCAAAGCCCTTTATATGGTGTGCACGGTCACCATGGGTCAGCGAGCAGTGGGTGATCAGACGGAAGTAGTGGCCGATATCAAGCTCTTCGGTAACACCAATCCCGCCATGAATCTGGATCGCCTGCTGTGCGATGCGTACCGCCTTATCCGCATAATAGGCTTTCGCGGCCGTACTGGCCCGCTCACGCTGGGAGGCATCTTCGGATTCCGCCTTGACGGCCGCCATGAACAGCATTGACTCGAGCTGCTGGAGATCGATGAACATATCCACCAGGTAGTGCTGAATTATCTGAAAGCTACCGATGGCCACACCAAACTGTTTTCGCGTTTTGGCATACTCCAGAGTGCGCTGGTACAGCGCGCCAGCGGCGCCATACATCCGCGCGCAGTCGAGCACCCGCAGATAAGCCAGCAACCTGCTCAGCGCTTGCTCTGCTTTCTCGCCACGGGCAAGTATCATCTCGTCTGTGATCTCGACCTCATCAAACAGGACGTTAGCGATACGACCGCCATCCAGAGCCCGATGCCGAATCGTCTCGCAAGCAGCAAGCGGCACAGCGAGCACAACCAGCTCGCCATCGGCAAGTGCCGTCGCTAGCAACGTATCAGCGAAACCACCATCAGGAACGAAGTTTTTCTGACCTGACAGGCGCCGTCCATTAAGCTTCATGGACGGGGTTAACACCTGATAACCGGCGTGATAGTCGTACAGTGCACAGGCAAGCTTCGACCGGCCTTCGACGAGGTCACTCAACATAGCCAAGGTCGAATCGGAGCCGACGTACTCAAGCAGCTTGCCAGGAGCTACCACCGTATCAACGTAGGGATCCAGACATAACGCGGCGCCCAATTCCCTGACAACCATCGCCACATCAAGGAGCGTACCATCGAACCCGCCGCTGGATTCAGCGAAAGGCAGACCGAACCAGCCCAGCTCCTGCATTGCTGACCAGCGTGACGCGCCAGCAGTGTCCTGTTGCTCGAGTTGCTGCCTGTAGATATTAAAGCTGTAGTTATCCTTAAGATACCGACGGGCGGTATCCGCGATAAGAGTTGTATTTTCCGGGAGGTTGAATTCCATAATATTGCCTCAAAGACCAAGCAGCATTTTTGCCAGCACATTCTTCTGGATCTCGTTAGATCCACCGTAAATGGTACAAGCACGCAGAAAGTTGTAACGTCGCGTGGCGCGATTAAAAGTATCACTGCCAACTGTTTCCGGATTGTCCCAGGTTAACGACATCATGCCGCCCAACTCCACCATGGCCTGCGACACTTTTTGTTGAAGCTCGGTACCCTTTATTTTCAACCCGGATGACTCCGGCCCGAAGGGCCTGCCCTCATCAGTCGCGGCAACGGTACGGAAGTTAGTGTACTCCAGCGCCATCAATTCGATTTCAAGCTCGGCGATACGTAGACGAGCCTGATTTTTATCCAGGAAACCCGGTGATTCCACCACAGCGCTCTTCAGTCGTGATATCTCGTGACGACTATCCGCTACGCCGGCGATGGTGGTTCGCTCGTGCGTCAGCAGGAACTTGGCAATAGTCCAGCCCATGCCTTCCTGACCCACCAGATTTTCGAGCGGCACCCGCACATCGGTGAAATAAACCTCGTTAAGATGATGATGGCCGTCAATCGAGTAGATCGGCCGCACCTCGATACCAGGTGTTTTCATATCAATCAGCAGAAAAGAAATCCCGTTCTGCTGCTTGACCGTCGGATCGGTCCTGACCAGACAGAACATCATGTCCGCCCAGTGGGCCTGCGTCGTCCAGATCTTCTGGCCATTCACCAGATAATGGTCATCCTTGCGCTCGGCACGAGTCTTCAGAGACGCCAGATCCGAACCGGAATTAGGCTCGGAGTAACCCTGACACCAAAGGGTTCCACCACTGACGATACCTGGCAGCCAGCGATCTTTTTGCTCCTGAGAGCCAAAGTTATAAAGCACCGGCCCTACCATCGCCACGCCGAACGGACTTGTCGGGGGCGCGCCAGCCATGGCTCGTTCCAGATCAAAAATATAACGCTGTGTCGCCGTCCAGCCTGGCCCGCCATACTGCTTCGGCCACGTCAGTGCCAGCCAGCCCTGCTTGCCGAGCAAACGCTCCCACTTTTGCTGTAGTTCCTTGCCGTTCATCTCACCAACCGCCGAGCAGCGCTTGATATCGTCCGGCACATTCGTCTGCATCCATTCACGAATGGATTGCTGAAACTCCAGCTCTTCCTGAGTAAACTCCAGATTCACGATTTATCACCTCTTGCTAGCCATCGATCGCCGATTTCAAAATTCATTTAGTTGACCCCACGGTTTTTGTTTTCCCAAAAAGGCTGCCTCAGTTCGTTCTTGAGAATCTTGCCCGCACCACTTACCGGTAGCGGCTCGCTACGAAACTCGATGCTGCGCGGCAGCTTGTAACCGGCGATCAGCGCACGGCAATGGGCCAGGAGCTCGCCTTCATTGAGACCATGCCCTTCTTTAAGCACAACAATCGCATGAACCATTTCACCCCACTCATCGTGGGGGATTCCTACAATCGCACATTCCTGCACCGAAGGATGGCTGTAGATGGCACCCTCTACCTCGACCGAGAAAATATTCTCTCCGCCACTGATAATCATGTCCTTGGCACGATCAACGATAAAGACAAACCCGTCCTCATCCATATAGCCAAGATCACCGGTATGCAGCCAGCCATGGCGCAACGTCTCGGCAGAGGCCTGTTCCATTCCCCAATAGCCCAGCATTACGTTCGGGCCTCTGGCGCATATCTCACCTACCTCACCACGCGGTAGCTCGACATCATCCTTGTCCATAATGGCAACTTCGACGCCCAGTGCTGCCCTGCCAGCACTGCGTAGCTTGGCGCCGCCCACCACATGATACTCCGGCGCCAGCGCAGTAATAATCGGCGACGCCTCTGTCTGCCCATAACCCTGAGCAAACAGAGCATCTGGCATCTGCTCCATGGCAGCGATCAACACCGCCTCAGGCATCGGCGATGCACCGTACAGCATTCGCTTGACGCTACTGACATCGAAATCGCTTATCTTTCCAGAGGACACCAGCAGGTTGATCATGGTTGGCACGAGCAATGTATGGGTGATTTTTTCACGCTCAATGAACGAGAGCACACCATCCACATCAAAACGCGGCACAATACCGTGGGTGCCAGCGGCCATGGTCACGGCAAAGGTACTTGCCATGTCGGCCAGATGAAACATCGGCGCTGCATGCATATAGATGGAGTCAAATCCATAGCCCATTTCCGGGACGACGTTCAGGGCATTAAACACAAGATTGTCGTGGCTCAGCATAACGCCCTTTGATCGCCCGGTCGTGCCGCCGGTATAGAACAGGCCGGCAAGCTGCGCACCGCCATCGCTCCTGTCGGCCATGGGTTTGTGCTGGTCGATTAGCGACTCATAAGAGATACATCCCTCCGGCAAGTCACCTTCACCCATGAACACCACATGACTGACGCTTTTCATTAATGGTCGCAGGATCGGCAGCATCGCACTGAACGCATCATCAACGAAAAGAACTGATGACCGGGAGTCATTCATCGTATAGGCAATCTCAGGCGGTGCCAGCCTGATATTAATGGGGTTGAGCACCATTCCGGCCCAGGGAATGGCAAAGAAATATTCCAGATAACGATCGCTATTGAGTGAAAGTATTGCTACACGATCCCCATCAGCAACATGCAGTGAGCGAACGCCGGCTGCCAGACGCGCCACCCGTTTCTCAAACTCACACCAGCTTTGCTTCCTGTTCGCGTAGACTGTGGCCACACCATTCGGGTTCAGCTGGACCGCCCGACGCAGTACCTGGGAAATGAACATATCAACCTCCTTGACAACTTGAGTATGTTGGATGAATCAAACGTCATCAGCGTGCGTAGATAAATCGCCCCATCGAGACATGAGTCTTATCCAGAAAAATATCGACAGAAACGACAACAAAACGCCGGCCCGCACGCACGATCCGCGGCACAGCACGAATCGTTCCGGCAAAGGCCGGTCTCAGATAATCAAACGTCAAGCTGGTGCACAATGGCTGCTGCTGCATCCCGGTCTCTGCCACCACATGCAAGGAGGCGGCGACTTCGCCAAAACTTGCAAGAATGCCGCCATGAAAAGTACGCAGAAGCGGGTTGCCAATATGCTCTTCGCGGAAACACAATTGATAGCAGACAGTGCCGTCATCTTCACGGCTAATGCCCAGTCCAAGGAAACGCACATAGGGCGTGTCATCAATAACTTGCTTCTGAAGCTCGCTCAAGCCGGCATAATCGGTT
Source organism: uncultured Moraxellaceae bacterium (assembly GCA_937928295.1). Classification (GTDB taxonomy): domain Bacteria; phylum Pseudomonadota; class Gammaproteobacteria; order Pseudomonadales; family Moraxellaceae; genus Perlucidibaca. The sequence continues at coordinate 3,010 of CALEYY010000101.1, read as the reverse complement.
GCCAGTGTCTCAGTTCCAGTGGCGGTCACTTTATTCAGCTCCTTTCGTCACAACCGTATCAAACGCCGGGCCGAGTGTCCCGACAGCAAAAGACCCCGATACTGAAGCCAGCAGCGAATCATCTGAGCCAACAACCGCCTTCCCCTTTACATAGGCAATATCGCCTTGCACCGCATAGCACTCCACTTCGGCACGCACATCCTCACCCGGAAGTGCTGCCCTGATGAAATCCACACGCAGATCAATCGTTGCAATCGGTCGCATATCCCCCAGACGAGAAAATATGGCAAGACCGCAAGTGGTATCGAGCAAGGTAACCACAACGCCACGATTTAGCCCCCGTTGCGATCAGATAACGCCTCATTACAAGGCATCCTCATTACGGCGCGCCCCTTGCCAAACTCCTCAAGGTCAATTCCGAACGCATTGAATAGCGGATGAGAGGTACCGAAGAATGTTTTAGCCATAGTCAAGTAGCGGTTTGTGGCCTCAGATTGGGCAATCATTTCCCCCCCTATAAATGCAAAATACCAGTAGCCAAAACCACCAACATGGCGGTTAACTGAAGCATACGCGTTACAGTCTGCTTATTACCTGGTGAACATACTGCGACTCCACTGTCCTGACATGACGAATGGCGCCCTCAATTTCATGAATGGGAAACAAATCCAACTCCGACGCCATCTTGAGTAACGCTGCCAGATCTGACCAAGCCGCAGCTGAACGCTGCATCAGCTCCACCAGTTTCGCAGCCCGCACGGCTGGCAGCATCTCGCCGGCCTCGAGCAGAAACTCGGCATACATCGTCCTGAAACCACCACCACCGGTGCCACGCTTTTCAATCACCTGATAAGCAAAGCGCAACAACCAGCGCCAGTTGTCATTTGCTTGCCACTGAGGCAACGCTGCGATCCAGGTATCCAGTGCGGCCAAACCGCTATACGGCCCGCCGTTTGCTAGTGCACGGGCATTATCAATAATGGCGTTTCCCACCCGCTCCGCACTGACTTCCATCTTCAACGACTGCGGGGCAAACAGGCTTCCGTGATGAATAAATGGCGGCGAGGTTGAAAAGCGCGCATCAGCAAGATTGGTTGCCGGCACAGGAATCAGTCCGGGACGCTCAGTATCACTGACCAATACTTCGTCACGTGCTTCATCCAGCTGCCATGCGACAATGGCATGACCCGGAAAATGGGTTTTACTTCCGAAATAGGGCAAGTGGTAAATGTCGGTGAGCAGTAATGCAGGCACGCCATCACGCAACGCCCGATGCAAGTCATTTGTTGCCGCGCCCTTATCCGGATAGCTTGACCATTCAAACGGCACACCCAGTGTCTGAAAGACTTTTTCCTCAAAGCCCATCGAACGCACGTGAACAATGAATGGCGTGGCGGAGTCGGGAATCTCCACGTAGGTGATACCCAGCCCGGCACCCAGCCCGAAGCAAAATGCCTCGGTCATCTCAAGTCCGTGAAACTCCAGCAGATCGCGTATCGCAGAGCTGCCGCAATGGACACCAGTCCTGTGGCAGTGCTGCCTGGCTGGCGCAGCACTGCTGACATCAGACTCCATCTCTGCGTCGGTCATCTTCATCAAGCCGCCGTCTCCAGAGGCACGCCGTCGTAAACAGCAGCAGAAGCTCGCATCGGATCCCCGTGACGACCATACTCGTCAAGCCAAGCAGCCACTTTCTCAGGCATCCCGGTTTCCCACGGATGAAAGCCGGGGCGGAACCAGTCAAGAAACTCCGGCATCATGCGGACAAGAATACCTCGGCGACCATAAAGGCGATTCAGGCCGCGCAGTATCACTCCGGGTTGGCGGGTCACACCATCCAGCTTCAGCATGTTCCAGAATACTGGCGCCACGACCAGATGAATCATCAATGTGCCGACTACCAGAGCCGATACGCGCGTCACATAACCACCGCCCGCCACCGTCTGATAAAGATCGTAAGCAACCGCCTTGTGTTCCACTTCCTCCACGCCATGCCACAGGAACATGGCACGCATTACCGGATCTGCGTCCCGAAACATATCGGAATCTTCCTTGAGCATGGCCTCGCCCAAGGTCGCGGTGAAGTGTTCAAAGGCCGCCGTCATCGCCAGCTGATATTTTTTCGGAAGGTATTTCTGTGAGGTGCTGATAAAACGGCGCAAATTGGCCGTGGTCTTCTTGACATCAACGCCCTGCCCGGCCATCACCTGGTTGAATCTGTCATGAACTATGCCGTGCTGGCCTTCCTGACGGATAAAATGGCGAATATCGTCACGCAAACGCTCATCCGTTACCTGATCCTGATAATTGCGAACCGACTGGATAAAGAACCTCTCACCCTCAGGAAAATGTACCGATAACGCATCAAAAAAGCGGGTCAGAACTGGATCACCACCGTTCCAGTGACGGGGAACGGCCGTAACATCAAAAGCAACCTTGCGAGGCTGGATGGATATCATATTCATAAGTCTCCCCATTATGGATTCGAGCCCGGAAAGAGGCTACCCGTTTGAGCTGCGGCACTGTACTTGGCTGAACAACCAAATGTCAATCTGTCTCGCCAAGACGCAACCATTCAAGCCATTCCGCAGTCCCACCAACCACTGGTATGTCCCGGCCTTGGTGGACACTCAGTTAAGACGGACAATGTCCGTCACAGGAGTGTTCCATGCCCATCATCCGAAGAAGCTTCCCCGAATCATTCAAGCGTGAAGCCGTCGAGCAAGTCATCGCCGGTACCCCACTGCGTCATGTTGCCCAGGCTATCGGCGTAACCGAGGCCCTGCTTGGCAAATGGAAGCGTCAGTACACCCAATCTGGCGTCGACGCCTTCCCTGGCCAAGGTAAGCAACGCGGTGAAGCCGCTGAGCTCAAGCAGCTACGCGACACATTAGCTCGCGTCACCATGGAGCGCGATGTTTTAAAAAAAGCGCTCGCCATCTTCTCGCAGGATCCGAAGTAAGGTTCCGAGCCATTGAGGCATTGAGCAACCGGTACCCGGTTGCTCCGT
>CALEYY010000100.1 GCA_937928295.1 uncultured Moraxellaceae bacterium | reverse complement strand
AATCGCGCGCATTCCGAATCCAGTGCTGAAACCCCATGTCCTTTACCGAACAACTCGCCGCCGAAGTCGCCTCGCGCCGTACCTTCGCTATCATCTCGCACCCTGACGCGGGCAAGACCACCATCACCGAGAAGCTGCTGCTCTGGGGCAAGGCTATTCAGGTCGCCGGTACGGTGAAGTCGCGTAAGTCCGATCGCCACGCGACTTCGGACTGGATGGCCATGGAGCAGCAGCGCGGCATCTCCATCACTACCTCGGTGATGCAGTTCCCGTACAAGGACGCGACCATCAATCTGCTCGATACGCCCGGCCACGAGGACTTCTCGGAAGATACCTATCGCACGCTGACGGCGGTCGATTCGGCGCTGATGGTCATCGATGGTGCCAAGGGCGTGGAAGATCGCACCATCAAGCTCATGGAAGTCTGCCGTCTGCGCGATACGCCGATCATCGCCTTCGTTAACAAGCTCGACCGCGAGGTGCGCGACCCCATCGAGCTGATGGACGAAATCGAGAGCGTACTGGGCATCAAGTGCTCGCCGGTGACCTGGCCGATTGGCTGCGGCCGTGACTTCAAGGGCGTCTACCATCTGCTCGAGGATCGCTACTACTTGTACCAGCAGGGTCACGGTTCGGAACTGATCGCCGACAAGACCATCGATGGCCTGAATAATCCCGAGGCCGATGCCACGCTCGGCGACGATGCCGCCAATCTGCGCTCCATGCTGGAGCTGGTGCAGGGCGCCAGCCACAGTTTCGATCTCGATGAGTTTCTTGCCGGCCGCCTCTCGCCGGTCTTTTTCGGCACCGCGCTGGGCAATTTCGGTGTTAACCATATTCTCGATGGCTTCGTGAACTGGGCCCCGACGCCGTTGGCACGCAATGCCTCGCAGCGACGCGTTGAGCCCACTGAAGAGACCTTCTCCGGCTTCGTGTTCAAGATCCAGGCGAACATGGATCCCAAGCATCGCGACCGTATCGCCTTTTTGCGCATCTGCTCGGGCCGCTACCAGAAAGGCGTGAAGATGCAGCATGTGCGAATCGGCAAGGAAGTTCGCGTGGCGGATGCGCTGACTTTCCTGGCCGGCGAGCGCGCGCATCTGGAAGAGGCCTGGCCGGGTGACATCATCGGTCTGCACAATCACGGCACCATCCAGATCGGCGATACCTTCACCGAGGGCGAGAAGCTGCAGTTCCTCGGCATTCCGCACTTTGCGCCGGAAATGTTCCGCCGCGTGCGCCTGCGCGATCCGCTGAAGAGCAAGCAGCTGCAGAAGGGCTTGAAGGAACTGTCGGAGGAGGGCGCGACGCAGGTCTTCATGCCGCAGATTAACAACGATCTCATCCTTGGCGCAGTCGGTGTGCTGCAGTTCGATGTGGTCGCGTTCCGTCTCCAGGAGGAATACAAGGTCGAGTGCGTGTACGAGGCGGTGAACGTATCCACCGTGCGTTGGATTCATTGCGATGATGAGCGCAAGCTGGCAGAGTTCAAGAAGAAGGCGCATGACCAGCTGTCGCTGGATGGCGGCGGCTATCTGACTTATCTGGCGCCGTCGCGGGTGAACTTGCAGATCATGCAGGAGCGCTATCCCGACATTGTTTTTTCACCCACACGAGAGCATTGATGCCGTACGCGCTGCGACTGATAGGGCTGGCGCTGCTGGCCAGCCTGGGCTGGTGGCAGTGGCAGACTGACACGCCGGCGCTGGCCACGATGCCGCCCGCGATCAAGCCGCTGGCAGTCGTGGCCGCGCCCGAGCTGCCGGCCAAGCCGTTGCGCCTGAAGCTGAAAGATCCTGTCTGCCACGATCGCTGCGCCGAGTTTGATTTTGATGCCTTGCAGTTCCCCAGCTCGCCGGCGCTGACCGAAGCTTTGCTGAAAAATCTGGAAGCGCCTGCCGGCAAGAGCCCGGAGCAGCGTGTGCTGAGTCTGGCCAAAACATTCATGAAGGAAGCCGCCGAGTTTCACGAGCCTTGGCAGCAGATTGTGAAGGCGCAGCAGTTGCCGGGTTTGCGCACGGTGGTGGTGCTGGATGTGGATAATTACAGCTATACCGGCGGTGCCCACGGCATGAATGTGGTGTCGGCCCTGAACTGGGACACGAAGGCGCAGCGCGTGGTGAGCCTGAAAGACTGGCTGCTGCCCGGCCAGGACGCGGCGTTCTGGCGTGAGGCCAAGGCCGCGCATCAGCGGTGGTTGGCGCAGCAACCGGATGCGAAGTCGCTGGCCGATGGCTGGCCTTTCGACAAGACCGATGTGATGGCGTTGATGCCCACGGGCCTGGCGTTGAAGTATCAGCCGTATTCAATTGGCCCGTATTCCATGGGCACGCCGGAAATCGTGATTCCCTACGAGCGCCTGACCGGCATTTTCAAGCCGGATTATCTGCCGCTGCGCTGATGCTTTTCGACAGCCATTGCCATATTGATGCGCCGGAGTTCGACGACGATCGCCCGGCCGTCTTGCGTGCTGCGAAACAGGCCGGCATCAGCCATATTGCCGTGCCGGCGTACCTAGCTTCGCGCTGGTCCGACCTGCTTAAGCTCTGCGCTGCAAGCACGCAGCAGCCCGACTGGCCGCGCCTGTTGCCGGCGCTGGGCCTGCATCCGGTGTACCTGCTGCAGCATCAGGATGCCGATCTGCAAGCGCTTGATAAGCAGCTGAAAGACCCGACTGTGATTGCCGTCGGCGAAATTGGTCTGGACAAGTTCTTGCCGGAGCTGGCCGAACCGGTGCACTGGGCGCGGCAGGTGGCGTTATTCGAGGCGCAGCTGGTGCTGGCGCGTGAGCACGGCCTGCCGGTGATCATTCATGCGCGGCGCTGCCATGCCGACATCGTGCACGCATTAAAGCGCGTTGGGCATGCCAGCGGCGGCATCGTGCATGCGTTTTCCGGCAGTGTGGAAGAGGCGCAGCAGTATCGGCGGCTGGGCCTGCATCTTGGCCTCGGCGGGCCGCTGACCTGGCCGCAAGCCGCGCGCCTGCACCGAGTCGCGCGCGAATTGCCGCTGGATGCCTTTGTGCTGGAAACCGAC
>CALEYY010000099.1 GCA_937928295.1 uncultured Moraxellaceae bacterium | reverse complement strand
TCTTCACCGGCCTGCCGGACGCGGCCGGCTATATCGCCGCCCTGGCCCTGTTCGGCGTCGGCTTTGCGTTCCGGCCGCTGGGCGCGCTGATCTTCGGCCGCATCGGCGACAAGGCGGGCCGCAAGGGCGCCTTCCTGATCACCGTCATCCTGATGGGCGCGGCGACCTTCGCCATCGGCCTGCTGCCGACCTACGCCACGGCCGGACCGCTGGCGCCGCTGCTGCACGAGGCCATCGCCGACGGGATGGTCAGCGGCGAGTATTTCCCTGGGCCTTGGGTGGATGTAGGCACGCCGGAGCGCCTGCGTACGCTGGATGCCGCCATTCGCGATGGTTCGATTTAATTTTCTGAGGTCGTTATGACAACTGTTTCTGCATCATTTCAAAAGGACTTTCTGATTGCTCCCTCAATCCTGTCTGCCGACTTCGCTCGTCTGGGCGAGGAAGTAGACAATGTGCTCAAGGCCGGCGCTGATGTCGTGCATTTCGATGTCATGGACAATCACTATGTGCCCAATCTGACCATCGGCCCCATGGTGTGCAAGGCGCTTCGCAAACACGGCGTGACGGCGCCGATTGACGCTCACCTGATGGTGCGCCCGGTCGATAGACTGATCGGCGACTTCATCGAGGCCGGCGCCAGCATCATCACTTTCCACCCGGAAGCCTCTGATCACATTGACCGGTCGCTGCAAATGATTCGCGATGGCGGCGCTCAATGCGGCCTCGTGTTCAACCCCGGCACACCGCTGCACTACCTCGACTATGTCATGGACAAGGTCGATGTGATCTTGCTGATGAGCGTGAACCCCGGCTTCGGCGGGCAGAAGTTCATCCCTGGCACGCTGCAGAAACTGCGTGATGTGCGTGAGCGCATTCGGGCCAGCGGCCGCGACATTCGTCTCGAAATTGATGGTGGTGTGGGTGTGCAGAACATTCGCGAAATTGCCGAAGCTGGTGCCGACATGTTTGTGGCGGGATCGGCGATCTTCAATGCGCCGGACTATGCGGAAGTTATCGCGAAGATGCGTGCCGAGCTGGCTCTCGCCACAAGCATGGCGGCTCGTTCATGAGCGCGCTGAAGCCGCTGGCCGACTGGTTTGGCGGACTGCCGCAAGTCATCCTGATGGATCTCGACGGCACGCTGGTTGATAGCGCTGCCGATATTGCCCTGTCGCTGAATCGGGCACTCGCCGATCTGGGTCTTGGTGCTGTAACAGAAGCGCAAGTCCGCGACTGGGTCGGCCGTGGCGCGGCACGACTAATCGAGGTTGCGCTCCAGCATGTGGTGCCGCATCACGCCCAGGATCCGCAGAAGCATGCGGTCGAGGCACGCTTGCTGGCGGCCTTCATGACGCGCTATCAGGACTCGGTGTGCGAGGCCAGCACGGTGTATCCGGGTGTGGCGGAGTTTGTTGCTGCCGCGCGTGCGTCGGGCATTCGTCTGGCCTGCGTCACCAACAAGCCTTACCGCCCGGCGGTGGCACTGCTGGAAGCGCTGAATCTGCTCGATGCCTTCGAGCTGGTCATCGGCGGCGATACGCTGGCGCACAAGAAGCCGCATCCCGAACCGTTGCTGCATTGCCTGCGTCATTTCGAGGTAACAGCGGCGCAGGCGCTGATGGTTGGCGACTCGCGCAACGATGTTGATGCCGCAAAAGCAGCCGGCGTGAAGTCGCTGGCCGTGCCTTACGGCTACAATCACGGCGAGCCCATCGAGGCCTGCGAGCCGGATCGTTTGGTTGCGTCCTTGGCCGAGTTAATTTAACTTCATCACATTCTTCATAAAGGCTACAGCCATGTGTGACCAGCTCCTCAAGCTTGGCAGCATCTGTTGGCGATGGTGACGCGTTCGCCATTGCCCGTTGTGCTGTCCTGAATTTGTTTGAGTGAGTGTTCATGAACGCTGAAAAATTTGCTGCGCTGGCCGCGCAAGGCTACAACCGCATTCCGGTTGTACGCGAAATTCTGGCCGATCTCGATACCCCGTTGTCGTGCTACCTGAAGGTGGCCGACCAGCCCTATACCTATCTTTTCGAGTCTGTGCACGGCGGCGAGCAGTGGGGGCGTTACTCCATGATCGGTCTGCCAGCGCGCATCCTGCTGCAGATTCGTGGTCACGCCGTGACTGTGCAGGTTGATGGCGTGATCACCGAGTCGCTGACCGTGACCGATCCGCTGGCCTTCGTCGAGACCTTCCAGCAGCGCTATCGCGTGCCCGAGCTGAGCGATCTGCCGCGCTTTACCGGCGGCCTCGTCGGCTATTTTGGTTACGACACCGTGCGCTATATCGAGAAGCGTCTGGCTGGCGTGGTCAAGCCCGATCCCATCGGCACGCCGGATATCTTCTTTATGGTTTCAGACGAGGTCATGGTCTTCGACAAGGTTAAAGGCTCGCTGTTTCTGGTGGTGCATGCCGACCCGTCACAGCCAGATGCCCTGAGCCGTGCCCAGCAGCGCCTGAGCGAACTGGTGACGATGATTCGCGCCCCGCGCGGCCAGACGTCGATCGATGCCTTCGTGCCCGACCAGGTCACGCGCGAGCAGGATTTTGTGTCCAGCTTCGGCGAGCAGAACTTCAAGGCAGCGGTGAATCGCATCAAGGACTATGTGCTCGCCGGCGACATCATGCAGGTGGTGCCGTCGCAGCGTCTGAGCGCGCCCTTCGTGCAGCCGCCGCTGACGCTGTACCGCGCCTTACGGCATTTGAATCCGTCGCCGTATCTGTATTTCCTGCACTGTGGCGACTTCCACATCGTCGGTTCCAGCCCGGAGATTCTGGCGCGCTCGGAGAACGGTCAGGTCTCGGTGCGTCCGATTGCCGGCACGCGCAAGCGCGGCAGCACGCCCGAGCGCGACCGCGAGCTGGAAGCCGAGCTGCTCGCCGATCCCAAGGAAATTGCCGAGCATCTGATGCTCATCGACCTCGGCCGCAATGATGTCGGTCGGGTGGCCGAGATCGGTCAGGTGCGCGTCACCGAGAAAATGGCCGTGGAGCGTTATTCGCATGTCATGCACATCGTGTCGAATGTTGAGGCCACGCTGAAGCCGGGCGTGACCGCGCTGGATGTGCTGAAGGCGACGCTGCCGGCCGGCACGCTGTCTGGCGCGCCGAAAGTGCGTGCCATGGAAATCATCGACGAGCTGGAGCCGGTGAAGCGCGGCATCTACGGTGGCGCGGTCGGCTATCTGGCGTGGAACGGCAACATGGATACCGCGATTGCCATCCGCACCGCCATTCTCAAGGATGGCCAGATGCATGTGCAGGCCGGCGCGGGTGTTGTTGCCGACTCCATTCCCGAACTGGAGTGGATGGAAACCCAAAACAAGGCGCGGGCGCTGATGAAAGCGGCCGAGCTGGCCTCGACCAATCTGGTCAAGGCGGAGGACTGAGCCATGAATCGTGAGCAAGCCATTACGCTGCTGCGATCTGCCAAGCCCGTGCTCGCCAGCCAGTTTGGTGTGACACGCTTGGCGCTGTTTGGCTCCGTTGTTCGAGATCAGGCTGGTGCGGATAGTGATATTGATGTCCTGATCTCATTTTCTGGCGCTGCCAATGCCAAGTGCTATTTCGGGGCTCAGTTTTATCTCGAAGACTTGCTGGGTGAGCCTGTGGACTTGGTCACGGAAAAGACATTGAGAGCTGAGCTGAAACCATTCATCGAGCGAGATTTGATTGATGTCTGAGCGTATCTGGACATTTTATGTCGATGACATGATCGCCTTCGCTGAAAAGGTGCTGAGTTATACCGAGGGCTTTGATCAGGCGCGTTTCGTTGATAGTGGGCTGACCTATGATGCAACGCTGCGTAATCTGGAGCTGATTGGCGAGGCTGCAACGCATGTGCCGGCCGAGATTCGAGCTACGCATGCTGAAGTTCCGTGGCGACTTATTATCGCGACCCGTAATCGCCTTATTCACGGCTATCTCGGTGTCGATAACGACACGCTATGGAGCATAGTGGTTGATGAAGTGCCAGCTTTGCTGGCAGACCTGATGCAGTTGCGCGCACAGTACCGCGCGCTTTAAACGAGAAAAATCATGTTGTTAATGATCGACAACTACGACTCTTTTACCTACAACCTCGTGCAGTATTTCGG
>CALEYY010000098.1 GCA_937928295.1 uncultured Moraxellaceae bacterium | reverse complement strand
CGTGCAATTCGTCATCCGCACCACAGGCGATTACCAGCAGCTCGCGGGTGTGCTGGCGGAGATGCAGCAGGCGGCGCAAAAGAGCGGCCTCTTCATCTTCACCGACGCGGATCTCAAGTTCGACACGCCGCAGATCGAGTTCAAGATCGATTCCGCCAAGGCCAATCGCCTTGGGGTGAGCATGCAGGATGTGGGCTCCTCGCTCGCCACCTTCCTCGGCGGCAACTATGTGAACCGCTTCAGCCTCTATGGCCGCAGCTATCAGGTCATTCCGCAGGCGCCGCGCGAGTTCCGCATCACCGGCGACTGGCTGCTGCGTGACCTTCCCGCGCGCGACAAGGCGCGCGCCTGCTTGCCGACGGCGAATTTCTGCCGCGCTTCAGCTTCTACTTCCAGTCGGCGCGCGACTATCCGATGCGCAATGGCCAGCGTGCTCGCTGTGCAGATGTACTGGCGGGCTGCCCATGACCATCACCTATCGCAAACGCTTCGGCTTCATGCCCAACCCTGCTGTCGCACGCGAAATCGCCGGCCTCGATGCTGAGGCCGACTGCCAGCGTATTGTCTTTCTGCTCACCGCCTACGAATTCCCGTGGGACATCACGCGCTCGCTCGAAGTCGCGCTGTTCTACACCTACGCCAGCGACACTGTTTCCAAGCTGCTCGACCGCACCCGCGAATTCAAGGACCACGGCCAGAAGCGCTACGACGACACGCGCCTGCTCATCGCCCACTTCATGGAGTCGGGCTGGGATGGCGATGTGGGTAGCCGAGCCCTCGCGCGCATCAACCAGACCCACGGTAACTACCGTATCCCGCAGGATGATTTCCTGTTCGTGCTCTGGACCTTCATTGAGTTCCCCATGCGCTGGACCGCCGATTTCAGCTGGCGGCCCATGACCGCGCACGAGAAAAACGCCTGGTTCAATTTCTGGTGCGAGATCGGCCGCCGTATGGGCCTGGTCGGCATTCCCGACAGCAAGCCAGCGTTCGATACCTTCGTGCAGGACTACAGCCATCGCCATTTTGTACCGGCCGAGGCCAGCGCCCGCGTCGCCGATGCCACGCTGGACATCATTCGCGGCTGGCTGCCGGCTCCGCTGCATGGCTTGGTCGCGCCGGCGGTGAGCAGCCTGATCGATGAGCCGGCGTTTCTCGCGGCGGTGCATCTGCAGCCGGCCCCAGCGCTGATGCAGAAGGCCGTGACCGGCAGCCTGAAGGCGCTGGCCAGATTGAAGCGTGTGTGTGTGATCGGGGGTTATCCGGTCATGCTGGCGGATGCCCCAAACCGGACTTATCCGGGCAATCGCTATGAAGTTGAGGCGCTGAAGCCGGTGCATTTGCAGCGGCGCGAGGATCAGGCTTGAGGCTTGCAGTGTGGCAAGCCCGTGAGGTCATGCCTGAATAGCATTTTTTGACGCCGCTTCTGGCAAGCAGGCGGTATCATGCCCTTTTACACACGCGGAGAGCTTACTTGCCGGTCGTCGTCTTGAGTGTGTTGCGCTTTCTGGTGGCCTTGGTGCAAATGGCGGGCCTGCTGGCCTATTTCCATGTCCACTTGGGCTGGGGCTTGCTGCCCACCGCCATCCTGGCCTTTGCCATGACGCTATTGGTGCCTATCGCCGCCACCATTTTCGGCTTCATGGGCGCTATCTATGCGTGGGCATGGCCGTGGTGGCTGGCGTTTCTGGTCTTTCTGCCTGGCCTGGCGATGGCGCTGACGGCGGTCGCCAGCGTCGGCATCCTAGGTGTGTTGTCAGCGTTTCTCATGAAGCGGCTGGGTGTGCGACGACCACAGCACGGGCCGTTTGCCGGTCGTGGCCAAATGCCGCCGCAGTCGGATTCGCATACACACGCCAACCGTGGCGATACCCATTCAGGCCGTGGCGACACCATTGAAGGCGAGGTCATCAGCTCGCGCGTGGAGCCCGACGGAAAGTAAGACCTGTCGTCGCTGAAGCGCATCGACGCGAGCAGCAGGAGGCTCCATACTCGGCCATCCGCCCATGGAGCCTCCGAGATGTCATTGATTAACCCGCAAGCCCCTATTCTCGTTACCGGTGCCAGTGGCTATGTTGCCGGCTGGATTGTGAAGAAGCTGCTTGAGGCCGGTCACACTGTGCATGCCACGGTGCGTGATCCGAACAAGACATCCAGTGTGGCGCATCTGCAGAAGGTGGCAGATGCCAGCACGGGCACGCTGAAACTGTTCAAAGCCGACTTGCTCGACAAGGGCGCGTTCGCGGAGCCGATGATCGGCTGCGAACTGGTCATCCACACCGCGTCGCCGTTTGTAATAACCGGTTTTACCGATGCCAACGAGGCACTGGTGCGCCCGGCGCTGGAAGGTACGCGCAATGTACTGGAGTCGGTGAATGTGACTGACAGCGTGCGTCGCGTGGTGCTCACCTCCAGCGTGGCGGCGACCTTTGGCGACAACTGGGATGCGCGTGATGTGCCGGGCAATCGTCTCGACGAGTCGTTCTGGAATACCACCAGCAGTGTTGATCATCAGCCCTACCTGTATTCCAAGACCGTGGCCGAGCAGGAAGGCTGGGCCATGCAGAAGCTGCAGAGCCGCTGGGATCTGGTCTGTATCAATCCCGGTCTGGTTGTGGGGCCGGCGCTGACCACCAACAGCATCTCAACCAGCATTACCACGCTGCAGCAATTTGGCGACGGCACGCTGGCAATGGGCGCACCGGCAATGTGGAACGGTCTGGTCGATGTGCGTGATGTCGCTGATGCGCACATTCGCGCTGGTTTTACGCCCGAGGCCAATGGCCGCTACATTCTCTGCGCCGAATCGCTGACCTTGCTCGACATGGCGGCGGCGTTGCGCGCGCACTTCGGCCCGAAATATCCATTCCCGCGCATGACGGTGCCGAAAGTGCTGTTTTGGCTGGTGTCGCCGTTCTATGGCTACACGCGTGATTTCGTCTGGCGCAACATGGGCTGGCCGATGCACTTCAACAATGCCCGCAGCCGCGAGGGCTTAAGCATCGAATATCGCGATGTGCGTCAGGCGGTGTGCGAGCACTTCCAGCAATTGATTGATGATGGCTTGGTCAAGCGCCGTGGCTGAGCGTGATCTGCCGAATGTGCGTGATGGGCTGTTTCGCATCACCACGCTCGATGATTTGACGCCAGCCACGCCGTTCACGCACAAGCCGCGCATCCTGCTGCTCTACGGTTCCCTGCGCGAGCGCTCGTTCAGCCGCTTGCTGGTAGAGGAGGCGGCACGACTGCTCGACGCCATGGGTGCGGAGACACGCATCTACGATCCGCGTGGCTTGCCGCAGCCGGATGGCGACAGCCCGGAGCATCCCAAGGTGTTGGAATTGCGCGAGCTGTCGTTCTGGTCTGAGGGGCAGGTCTGGTGCAGCCCGGAGCGGCACGGGACCATCACCGGCATTATCAAGAGTCAGATTGATTGGCTGCCACTGGAGTACGGCGGCATTCGTCCTACGCAGGGGCGCACGCTGGCGGTGATGCAGGTCAGTGGCGGCTCGCAGTCGTTCAATGCCGTCAACACGCTGCGTGTGCTCGGACGCTGGATGCGCATGGTGACGATTCCGAACCAGTCATCGGTGGCGAAGGCCTACGAAGAGTTCGACGAGGCGGGTCGGATGAAGCCGTCGGCCTATTACGACCGCGTGGTCGATGTCATGGAAGAGCTGGTGAAGTTCACGCTGCTGCTGCGCGAGCGCAACGAGGTGTTGCTGGACCGCTACAGCGAGCGCAAGGAAGCGGCGGAGAAGGCCGAGCAGTCAGTCCGACTGGAGGCGATCTGAGCGTCTTATGCCGGGCTAGCCTGTTTTGGCTGGCGCTCAGCGACCGTGTAAATGACCAGCCCGATCAGGATGCTTGCCAGCACCGCTGAAGAGCCCATCGTGCCCAGATCCATGCCACCTTTGGCGGATGGCTTGGTGAGCAAGTCACCAAGCGTGGCACCAAAGGGACGAGTTAGCACGAACGCTGCCCAGAACAAGAAAACCTGATTGATGCGCGTGAAAAAGCGTGCAACAACAATCAATGCAATGAGGCCGGCAATCAGCGCTGCGCCGCCTGAAAATCCCAGACCTGAGTCATCTGCCAGAAAGTCGCCCAAGGCCGTGCCTAAGGTGTTGGAGCAGAGAATGGCTGCCCAGTAGAAAAGCTCTACGCGGGTGCTGGCAATGTGACTGACCGATAGCGTCTTTTCGCGATAGCGCCATGCGGCCAGCACTAGCGCCAGACTTGTGGCCAGAATCAGCGAGCCTTTCGCATAGCCCAGGCCCAGTGTGCGATCCATAAAGTCCGACAGTGTGGTGCCTGCGGTGCTGGTGGTGAGAATCACCGTCCAATACAACGCTGGGCTGAATGCCTTGGCACGCAATTGAGCGAGCAGCGACAGCAAGAAGCAGCTCATCAGCAGGAGCGTGCTCATGCCGTAGCCGATGTTTAGTGTCATGGACAGGAGGTCGCCGGCGGTTTCACCCAGCGTCGTCGCACAAATTTTCATGACCCAGAACAGCAGCGTGATCTGGGCCACTTTATTGTGATTGATTGCGGTCATGTCAGTGGCCTGAGCAGCCTGCGGACATGTCTAGCGCCGGGTTGTGAACGGCAGTTTCCACGCCCGCCAGCCCCAGCATGCTGTGGAAGATGTTGTCGTGCGAGAGCTCATCGGCATGGCGCTTGCGCAGGCAGGCGGCGCGCGCCGCGCCGGGGCCGCTGTGGGGCGCGATCGCGGTGGTCGGCAGCATCCCGCCGATCGTGCCGCGCTTCCACTGGCCGGGCGTCGCCTTGAGCAGCGTCCCGGAGCTGCTGTCGATCGCGTTCGCGCTGACGATCGTGGCACTCGGCCAGTCGATCTCCATCGCCAAGGCGGTCGCGGCGCGCTCCGGCCAGGCGATCGACGCGAACCGCGAGTTCCGTGGCCAGGGGCTGTCGAACATCGTCGGCGGCTTCTTCTCGTCATACGTGTCCTGCGGCTCGCTCAACCGCTCCGTGCCCAACCTGCAGGCCGGCGCGCGCACCCCGCTGGCCGCCGTGTTGTCGGCGCTGTTCATGCTGGTGCTGGTGGGGGCGGTGTCGGGCTGGCTGGCGCAGATTCCCATGGCCGCCATCGCCGCGCTGCTGCTGCTGGTGGCCTGGAACCTGTTTGATGTGCGGCGCTGGCGCGAGCTGTGGCGGGTCAGCCGGCGCGATTTCTGGATCGCCGGCGCCACCCTGGTGGCCACCGTCACGCTGCGCCTGGAGATGGCCATCGTCCTGGGCACCCTGCTGTCGCTGACCGTGTTCCTGCACCGCACCTCGCGCCCGGCCATGCGCACCATGGGTTTTGTGAGCCCGCCCGAGCAGGGCCTGGCCAACCGGCCGTTTGTGGTGCTCGACGGCAGCCCGGGTGCCCTGCCCGAGTGCCCACAGCTCAAGCTGCTGCGCATGGAGGGCGAGGTCTACTTCGGCGCCTTGCAGCACGTGGCCGACACCCTGCACGCCCAGCGCGAGGCGCCCGATGCCCAGCGCCACCTGCTGGTGATGGCCAAGAGTATGAACTTCATCGACCCGGCCGGCGCCGAGACAACGGGATACGACAAGTCGTCGGAATCACCGAACATATTTTGTTTGGCAGTAAAGTCTAAAATGGGGCTAAGCATAGAGGTAGTTTTGGCGCCTTTTTTTTGTACCAGTGGCCTTAAACCTGCAAACATACTTCGCACATCAGAACGGTTTATTTCCTTTTCCAGGTAAAGGTTGGCATGATGCAATACAAATGCTATTTCTTCTTCCATCGGTGTTGGCTCAAAAGAAATTTCATTCAGCGGGGTATCGGTAGTGCCTAACACTACTTTGTTATGCCAGGGCACAGCAAACAGTACCCGGCCATCATCGGTTTTAGGTATCATCATCGCATTATTGCCAGGGAAAAAATGTTTATCCACCACCAAATGTATACCCTGCGATGGGGCAACCATTTTTTCTTCCTCTGGTTCATCCATTTGCATAATGGCATCGGTAAAAACACCAGTAGCATTTATAACTGCTTTGGCATGTAAGGTATACGACACATTATTAACTGTATCCTCGGCTATTACTC
>CALEYY010000097.1 GCA_937928295.1 uncultured Moraxellaceae bacterium | reverse complement strand
GCGACGCCTATTCTTTGTCTTAGACAAACCGATTCGACGGTTTGCAATGAGAGGTTCGACATGAATACCAACGTCGCTGTAAAACTAAACACTGCCCTTGCAGCTGAGACACCGGTGTTGCTGCCGATCAATGCCGTCGAACGCGAGACTGGAATTACAAAAGAGTTGTTGCGCATGTGGGAGCGCCGCTACGGCTTCCCGGAGCCCGAACGAGACGAGCAAGGCGATCGCATCTACCCGATGCCGCAAGTGGCGAAGCTGCGCTTGCTGCGGCGTTTGATCGATTTCGGCTTCCGGCCGGGCAAGATCATCATGCTGCCCAGCGAAGAGCTGGAGCGTTTGCTAAGCACGCAAGGCAAGGCCAACTTTGACAGCTCGCCCGAGCTGGAGAAGGAGTTGCTGGATATCCTGAAAGCGCGGGACCCTGCGCAGCTCAGGGATTATTTGTCGCATCAGATGATCAAGATGGGCCTGCAAAGCTTCATCCTCGACTTTCTGCAATACGCCAATTTCGTGGTCGGCGATGCCTGGATGCGCGGCTTGCTGGAAGTTCACGAGGAGCATCTGTTTACCGAGCAGGTGCAGTCGCTAGTGCGTCAGGCCATCGGCAGCCTGCGCGAAGCCAACATGGCACCGCGCATCCTGCTGGCGACGCCACCGGAAGAGACGCATACGCTGGGCATCCTGATGGTCGAAGCCATTTTGCGCCTGGATAATGTCGATGCCGTTTGCTACGGTGCCCAAATGCCGGTGCGCGATGTCGCCCAAGCGGTGGCACGCCACAAGATGCAGATTGTGGCGATCTCGTTCAGCGCCTCCTACCCCACCAGCAAGGCCATCGACTACCTGGAGGAGCTGCGCTTCCGACTGCCCTTGTCTGTGGAAATCTGGGGCGGCGGCGCCTCGCTGCGCTCCACACGCAAAACCGTGGAAGCGGTACGCTTCTTTCATGACCTGCCGTCGATACGAATCGCGGTTAACAACTGGCGTCGAGAGCATAAAATAGCGTCATGAATCACACGCTGATCTGGTTACGGCAAGACTTGCGCTGCGCCGACAACACCGCGCTTGCCGCCGCCTGCGCCTCTGGCGACACCGCCGTGACGGCGGTGTATTGCATCACCCCCGGCCAATGGCAGAGGCATGATGTCGCCGGTGTCCGTATCGACTTCGAACGCCGGCATATGGCCTTGCTGCGGCAGGATCTGGCCGCGCTCAACATCCCGCTATTGATTGTGCAGGCGGATACCTACAGCGAACTGCCCGCACACATGGCAGCGCTTTGCCAGCGCCATAGCATCACGGCTTTGCATGCCAACCGGCAGTACGAAATCAACGAATGTCGGCGCGATGATGCCGTCGCGGCGGCCTTGTCGGCACAAGGCATCACCTGTGTCTGGCATGACGACGCTTGTATTGTGGAGCCCGGCACCGTGCTCACTGGTGATCGCCGCTTTTACACCGTGTTCACGCCATTCAAACGGAATTGGTTGGCACAGTTGGCCAGCCGGCCTATCCGACTGCGTGCGCTACCGGCTGTACGCAAGCACCGCAGGATTGAGTCCGACCCTTTGCCCGAAGACTGGGGCGGGCTGCCTAATCATGTCGATGCCGTCACCTGCGCCCACCTCTGGCCGGCCGGCGAGCAGCAGGCCTGGGAGCGCCTGCAGGCATTCATCGACAGCGACATTGGCCGCTACGACCGTCAGCGCGACTTCCCGGCCATCAACGGCACCAGCACGCTTTCGCCGTATCTGGCTGCTGGTGTGCTGTCAGCGCGCCAGTGTCTGGTCATGGCTCAGCAGGCCGCGAATCAGGGCGCGGCAGCCGCAAACGGGATTGATGTCTGGATCAGCGAACTGTGCTGGCGTGACTTCTACAAGCACATTTTGGTCGGCTTCCCGCATGTATGCCGGCATCAGGCGTTCAAGCGCGAAACCGATGCGCTGGCCTGGCGTCACGATGAGGCCCTGTTCCAAGCGTGGTGCGATGGCCGCACCGGCTATCCCATCGTGGATGCCGCCATGCGCCAGCTCAAAGAGATCGGCTGGATGCACAATCGCCTGCGCATGATCGTCGCGATGTTTCTGACCAAGGATCTGTTCATCGACTGGCGCTGGGGCGAGCGCCACTTCATGCAGCATCTGATCGATGGCGATTTAGCGGCGAACAACGGTGGCTGGCAATGGGCAGCATCAACCGGCAACGATGCCGCGCCCTACTTCCGTATTTTCAACCCCAGCCTGCAGGGGCCGAAGTTCGACCCCAGCGGCGAGTTCATCCAACGCTTCGTGCCTGAGCTGCAAGGCTTGTCTGGCAAGTTGCTGCACGAGCCGCACAGCAAGGGCGTCAGCCCGCTGTTTGCCCGCTATCCGCGACCCATCGTGGATCATGCCGAGGCGCGGGAGCACACACTGGCTCAGTTCAAGGCGCTAACGCCGCTCTCTGATGTCTGAGATGGCGCAGCAGTCAGGCGCTCAAACAGCGCCACAAACTCCTGCGTGAGCTTGTGTTTGGGTGCGTGATGGATCAGCGGCAGGCAGAGCTGGTGTGACTCGCGCATGATGACCGACGACGACAAGGCCGGATCCAGCACCGGCAACCCTTCAGCGCGCAACTCGTTGACCAGCTTCACCGGCAGCGACGCGCGCGGCTGGAACTGGTTGATGATGATGCCCTCGATGCGCAGCTCCTTGTTATGGTCGCTGCAGGTCTCCTGCACATTCTCCATTAGCGTATAAAGTGCGCGCCGCGAAAAGGCATCGCAATCAAACGGGATCAGGCAGCGCTCGGCGGCAATCAACGCCGACAAGGTATAGAAATTGAAGGCCGGCGGCGTATCAATGAAGATCTCGTCGTAGCTGTGTGTCAGCTCCTGCAGCGCCGCCGACAGCTTGTAGATCTTGTGCTTGGACTCCAGCAAATGCTCGATTTCGCGCAGCTCAGGATTCGACGGAATGACAAACAGATTCTCGAACGGCGTCGGGTGCACAAACTCCGACAACGGCTTTTCTTTGCTTTTGAAGCTCAGCGACTGAGCAAAGAACTGGCCGATATTGGGCGTCAGCTCCGGCTTGTCGCGCTCATAAACCGCAGCCTCACCCAGCAGGTACTGGCTGGCATTGCATTGCGGATCGAGATCCAAGATCAGCGTGCGACGGCCTGATGCGGCACTGATGGCGGCCAGATTCACCGTAATGCTGGACTTGCCAACGCCCCCTTTCTGATTGAAAACCACGCGACGCATGACACTTCCTCTTCGCTGAACCTGAAAACCTGCGCGATTCTAGCCCAGCGTTGCTGCCGACTTACAGACTTGGCGGAAAAAACCAGTACGCCGCCAGAATGGCCGTCACCGCCCCCGCCACATCAGCAATCAGACCGCCAACCAAGGCACCTCTATCCCGCTTGATCCCCACCACGCCATAATAAACCGCCACCACATAAAAAGTGGTTTCGGAGGAGCCCTGAATAATAGCCGCCACTAGCGCCGGAAAGCTGTCGACGCCATAGGTCTGCATGGTCTCCAGCATCATGGCGCGGGCACCACTGCCCGACAGCGGCTTCATCAGTGCCGTCGTCAGCGCCGGCACAAACTCCGTGGGCCAGCCCAGCAACTTCAGACCGCTGACGATGCCATCGAGCGCCAGCGTCATCACGCCACTCTCACGCAAGCCGGCAATCGCCACCAGCATGGCCAGCAGATATGGGATCAGCCCGATCGCCGTCTGAAAGCCTTCTTTTGCGCCCGCAATGAACTGCTCGTAGACAGGCTGCCGCCGGCCATACCCCGTGAACAGGAAGATCGCGATGATGGCGACCAGCAGCGCATTGCCGACCGCGCCAGACATCGGCCCCATCTGCCCAGCCGGCAAGCGTGTCAGCAGCGTGATGATCGCCGCCATGAGTACCGCAAAGCCGGCCGTATAGGCCAGTACCACACGATCCCAAAGATTGATGCGATGCATGAAGCAGATCGCCAGCAAGCCGGCAATCGTCGATGCCGAGGTTGCCATCAGGATAGGCAGAAACACGCTGGCCGGATCCGGTGCGCCCTGCTGCGCGCGATACAGAAAGATGGAGACCGGAATCAGCGTCACCGAGGACGCATTGAGCACAAGAAACAGCGCCTGCGCCTTGGTCGCCCGCTCAGGCTCGGGGTTCAGTGTCTGCAATTCGCGCATGGCCTGCAGACCCAAGGGGGTAGCGGCGTTGTCTAGGCCCAGAAAATTGGCCGAGAGGTTCATGGTCACTGCACCAAAGGCCGGATGCCCTGGCGGCACTTCTGGCATCAAGCGGCTCAGCAGCGGCTGCAGTCCACGCCCCAGCACGCGCACCAGACCAGCCTGCTCGGCCACTTTGAACAGGCCCAGCCACAGCGTCATGATGCCGACCAAGCCGATGCTGATGTCAACACTGGTCTTGGCGGCAGTGAACCAGGCTTGGACCAGACGACCGAAGCTGTCCATGTCGCCCAGCCACAGCCCGTGATACGCCGTCATGGCCACTGAAAGCGCAAAAAAGAACAGCCACAGCGTATTTAGCAAATCCACTTCTCCGCAGTTGGCGACATGACTCAAGACGGGCACTGTGTCATGGACTGACACCCATGTTTTACCGCTCGTCGCCAAAAAACCACCGTTTAACTTTCGCTGCCTATCCTAGTCATTTATGGCCAGCACACATCGGTTTTGCCTCGATTTATTTCACAATCAAACGCCAACACCAGACGACTCAAGGGTTTCGGCAGTTGTCCACAAAAGCTGTGGATAAGTCTGTTGATAGCTCATTTGTATCTGCTTTGTAATAGCTAAAATCAGGCTTTCCACACGCATTGCCTATTTTTTAACCAATTTAATTAATTCCTTATTTTTCAATGACTTGATTTTGTCAACTCTGTCACATAAAAGCATTTGTCGGTTTTTCGCTAAGTCCTTGAAGTGGCATTCCTATCCGGCATCCGGGGCTAGGGATATCTTCACCAAAATGGTGCAAATTGTGGCCATTCCGGCCGTTACGGCACAGGATTTCATGCCGTAACGGCAAGCCGGTTAACGCAAACTCAAACGGTCTTTGTTGCGCTCAATCAAGGCCGGACCCATGCCCTTGACCGCCGTCAGATCGGCAATCGTCTTGAACGGGCCTTTTTGCTTGCGCCAGGCAATGATGGCCTCTGCTTTGGCCGGGCCGACGCCGATCAGGCCATCGTCCAGTGTTTTTGCATCTGCGGTATTGATATTGATACGAGGCGTGGCCTTGCGAGTCTCGGCGGTCATGCCAGTGGTTTTTGTCGCCGATGGCGGCTGCGCGTAAGACGGCAGCGACACGAAGCCCGAGCTGATGACCAAGGCGCTTAATGCTATCCATTTCTTCATGAGGAACTCCTGTTCACAGAGCGAGTGCCAGCCCTGCGCAGGCAGACACGCGTGCAACCTCGACATGAGGCGCATCTATGTTCTAGGACAGGAGTCGTGATTTCGCTAGGCAAAAAGGCAGAAAAACAAAAAAGCCCGTGCAGAGCACAGGCTTTTGAGTTTGATTCGTGGTCGGGACAGCAGGATTTGAACCTGCGACCCCTTGCCCCCCAGGCAAGTGCGCTACCAAGCTGCGCTATGCCCCGACATATTCACGAAGCGTGCATGATACTGAAATGCTTGCACTTGTCCAGACTGAATCAGTGCGGATGGCTCAACATCTGAGCAATCTCTTGCAAGTCATCGATCATTTCTTCAACGGCCAGATGCCAGACGGTATCGGGCGTCTGGCTGCCCAAGCTGGGAGCTGATTCAGACATTTCCGCCTCGTCTTCACCGGCATTGTCGCTTGCATCGTGCAGGGCATCCAGCTTGCGCCCCAAGGCTGGCGTGATGACTGCCTTGGGATCCAGCAGCTGCTGGCGCGCACCCTGGATGGTGTAGCCCTGCAGATACAGCAGGTCGCGAATCTGGCGAATCAGCAGCACATCTTGACGCTGATAATAACGCCGGTTGCCGCGACGCTTGACCGGCTTAAGCTGCGTGAACTCCTGCTCCCAGTAGCGCAGCACATGCGATTTCACCGCGCAGAGGTCGCTGACTTCGCCGATGGTGAAGTAGCGCTTGCCCGGAATTTCCGGCAATGAACTATCAGGCAGATGGTTGTCCGACATGACCCTCTACCCGTTGCTTGAGTTTCTGGCCAGGACGGAATGTCACCACGCGGCGCGCCGTGATGGGAATTTCTTCACCGGTTTTCGGATTGCGGCCCGGACGCTGGCGCTTGTCGCGCAGCTCAAAGTTGCCGAAGCCGGACAATTTGACCGGATGGCCATCGACCAGCGCCTGGCGAATTTCTTCAAAAAACTGCTCGACCAGCTCTTTGGCTTCACGCTTGTTCAAGCCCAAAGCCTCGTGCAGCCGTTCGGCCATTTCGGCCTTGGTCAATGCGCTCATGTCTGACTCTCAATCAACTACGCAACTAATCATCAACTACGCAACAATGCACCGCAAGTACTTGATGCAGATTGCAAAATATTTTCTACAAATGCTTGGATTTCAGCATCCAGTAGGGTGCGCTCAGGATCTTGCCAGGTCAGCGACAGCGCTAGGCTGTAATGCTGATCCGCCACACCGCGACCGCGATAAACATCAAACACGCTCAGGTCACGCAACACATCGCCGGCATTCTGGCGCACCACGCGCAAAATCTCGGCTGCCGCGACGCTGTCTGGCACCAGCAAGGCCAAGTCGCGACTCACCGCCGGGAAGCGCGAGAGCGGCTTGAAGGCCGGCAGGCTGCCCTGCAAAAGCGCCGACTGCTGCAGCTCGAACACATACACTGGGCCGCTTAAGCCCAAGGCATCAATCACCGTCGGGTGTAACGCGCCCATATAGCCAATCACCACGCCACCAACAGAAATCTCGGCGGATTGACCCGGATGCAGCACAGGATGTGTTGTTGCCGAGAACTCACCAGCCACACCACAAAGCTGCAGCAAGGACTCAATATTTCCTTTTACATCAAAGAAATCAAGCGAATTCTTCGGGTTGTTCCACGAAGCTGAAAAGGCATCGCCACTGACGATACCAGCCAGCATTGGGACCTGCTCCAAGCCGTCGGCCGTGGGCGTGAAACGCAAGCCAGCCTCGAACAGGCGCACACGGTTCTGCTGACGGCTCTGGTTGTGCAGGACTGCCATCGCCAAGCCTGGCCACAAGCTGGTACGCATTACCGCCAGTTCGGCAGACAAGGGATTAGCCAGCGCCCACGGGCTGACACCGGGATCAAACTGCTGCTGCAGGCCGGCTTCGATGAAACTGAAGGTGATGGCTTCCTGATAGCCCATATCCACCAGCGCACGCTTGAGGCGGCGCAGCGAAGTCTGGTTTTCCGGCTGCGGCAACAGGCGGATCGGCGCCATCGGTGCTGTTACCGGCAGACGGTTGTAGCCGTAAAGACGCGCCAGCTCTTCGATGAGATCGACCTCGATGGTCAAATCGAAGCGATGGCTGGGTGGCACGACCTGCCAGCCCTGCTCTGCTGCTGTGACAGCACAGCCCAGACGGCCCAGATAGGCCGCAACATCAGCATCAGCCAAAGCGAAGCCCAGCACTTGCTTGATACGGTCAGCGCGCAGCGTAATCGCCGCACGAGCCGGCAGTTGAGCCGAATCGCTGACTTCCACGACCGGCCCTGCTTCACCATCCACCAGCTCAAGCAGCAGCGCCGTGGCGCGCTCAATCGCCAGACGCGGTAGCTCGAAGTCAACGCCACGCTCGAAACGATGCGAAGAGTCCGTATGCAGGCCATAGCGACGCGCTTCGCCGGCCAGCGCCAAGGGCTGGAAAAAGGCGGCTTCAAGCACAATCGAGGTGGTGGCATTGCTGACGGCGCTCGATTGGCCGCCCATGATGCCAGCCAAGGCCAGCGCCTGCGTCTGATCTGCAATCACCAGACTCTGCTCGCGCAGGCTGAGGACCTGGCCATCCAGCAGTGTCAGAGCCTCACCAGCGCGTGCCTGACGAACCACAAGGCCACCATTGATCTGTGCGGCATCAAAGGCGTGCATGGGCTGGCCCAGCTCCAGCATGACGAAATTGGTCACATCCACGACCGGGCCGAGGCTGCGTACGCCCGAACGACGCAGCGCCTCAATCAGCCACAGCGGGCTCGCCTTGTCGTTGTTGATGCCATCAATCACGCGCGATACATAGCGCGGGCAAGCCGCAGCCGCCTCGACGCTGACCGGGATGCGGCGCTCATGCGTGGCCGACACGGCAGGAATTGCCGTCGTCTGCTGATCCAGCCCGAAAACCGCTGCCGCTTCGCGCTCGAAGTGGTGGATGCCTGTGTGGCCGAAATCGGCGCGGGCCGTGTGGGCATTCGTTTGTCGCCCCTCACCCCCTTCAACGACTTGACCGACAGCCACCCACAAGCCGTGTTTGGCTATTTGGTGGAGCAGCTCAACCAACGCGGCATCGCGTTCATTCACTTCATCGAAGGCGCCACCGGAGGCCCACGTGATGTGCCAGGCTTTGACTACGCATGGGCACGCCAAGCCTTCAAAGGCACCTACATCGC
>CALEYY010000096.1 GCA_937928295.1 uncultured Moraxellaceae bacterium | reverse complement strand
CCACCGTGTCGCCGGGGCGCAGATCGAGGCGATGCACTTCGTCGATGTTGTGCAAGGTGGCGTTACTGACCACGACGCCGGCGACATTGACCGGGCGCAATCTGGCCACCGGTGTTAGCGCGCCGGTGCGGCCAACCTGAAAATCGATGGCCTCCAGCAGCGTGCTGGCTTCCTGTGCCGGGAATTTGTAGGCCACGGCCCAGCGCGGCGCGCGCGCCACAAAGCCGAGATCCTGCTGCAGGCGGCGATCATCGACCTTGACCACCATGCCGTCGATGTCGAACGGCAAGTGCTCGCGTGCATCGAGCAGCTTCTGCCAGGCTTGCTGCACAAAGGTCGGGCCGTGGCCTTGGGATACTTCATCGGCAATGACAAAGCCGAGCTGACCCAGCCAACGCAGGGTTTGACTATGCGTACCCGGCCACGGCGCACCTTGCAGCGCGGCCAGTGCATAGGCGTAGAACGCCAGCGGCCGTTGCGCCGTGATGCGCGGGTCGAGCTGGCGCAAGGCACCGGCGGCGGCATTGCGCGGATTGGCAAAAAGCTTTTCGCCGGCGGCTTCTTGGCGAGCATTCAGAGCCATAAAGCCGGCTCGCGGCATCAGCACTTCGCCGCGCACTTCCATTTGCTCCGGCCAGCTCTCGCCGGCCAAGCGCAAGGGCACACTGGCGATGGTGCGGATATTGGCGGTGATGTCTTCGCCACTGCTGCCATCGCCGCGCGTGGCGGCCTGCACCAGCTTGCCGTGGCGATAATGCAGCGTCACCGCTAGACCATCGAACTTGGGTTCGCAGACATAAGGCAGGCCGACCGCGACTTCCCAGCCCAGGCGCTCGCGTAGGCGTCGATCAAAGTCCTGCAACTCAGTCACGGCAAAGACATTGTCTAGCGAGAGCATGGGTACTTCGTGGCGGACGCTGGAGAACGCGGAGTCTGGTGTAGCGCCAACGCGCTGGCTGGGCGAGTCCTCTGTCACCAGCTCGGGGAAAGCAGCTTCCAGCGCCAGCAGCTCCTGATAGAGCGCGTCATAGTCGGCATCGGGCAGGATGGGCGCATCGGCAGTGTAATAGGCATGCGCGTGCTGGCGCAGTTGCACGCGTAACGATTCAAGGCGCTGCGCTGCGCCAGACGCGGAAAGCATGGTCACAGCACTTGCAGGTGTTGGCGTTCGTAAGCCACGACTTCGTCACGCCATTGTTCCAGTACGGCAGAGTTCAGCGGTTGCGACTGGGCGTCCAGCAAATCAGCTTGCAGCTCATGCGCAAGACGACGCGCCGTATCAATCATCAAGTCATAGGCCAGCGTGCTTTTCACACCCGGCAAGCTCATGAAGAAGCTCACGCCAGGCACGAGGTCGCGCTCCAGTGTTTCAATGTTGAATGTACCGGGCTCGACCGCCTGCGCCATGCTGAACAAAACATCACCCTGCCCGGCAGGATGCTCGTGGCGATGGAAAATCTGCATGTCGCCGTAGCGAAGACCGTATTGCAGCAGCAGCTCAAGCAGCTTGCGGCCCTGGATAAGCTGCGTCGTTGCCATCACATGCACAGACACCACACGATCAATGGCCAGATCAGGTGCGGCGCTTTCCGCCGGTTCGACATTCGCCGGCACTTTTGGGGGCTGGATGTCTTCCGGGAACAGGTCTGCTTGACTCAGTTTCTTCGGCGATGGCTGTTCAGGCTCTGACTCAAGCTCGGCGGCAGCGATCTCCGGCGTTGCGTTGACATCCGGCAGGTCTGCGGCGGCAGCAGCCTCGGTCGGCATGGCAACTTCAGGGGCTTCATCTCGCGCTGCATCTTCTTGCAAGGCAGCAGCATCCGCATCGGCACGCTCGCGCACACGCACTTCGCTGAGAATCTCCGAGCGCACCGGCGTGTTGTCGAGACGCTGGGGCGGCACCGGCTCGATCTTGACCATCAAGCGCCGCTTGCGCGCGCCGTTGATCAGCAGCAAAGCCGCCAAAGCCACCAGTACTGCCAGTGCCACCATCAGCATCGGTTCATGCATCATGCGCCGGACCTTCTCTCGTGTCGTGTGGGCGTTTTACCATGATCTGAGGTCATTGGCTGGCCAAAGCCGCGGCTTCGTCAACATTGACCGAAACCAAACGTGACACCCCAGGCTCCTGCATGGTGACGCCCATCAATTGTTGCGCCATTTCCATGGCGATCTTGTTATGCGTAATGTAGATGAACTGTACCTGAGCGGACATCTCTTCGACTAGTCGTGCGAAGCGACCGACATTGGCATCGTCGAGCGGTGCATCAACTTCGTCGAGCATGCAGAACGGTGCCGGATTGAGCTGGAAGATCGAGAACACCAGTGACAGTGCCGTCAGCGCTTTTTCACCGCCCGAGAGCAAGTGGATGGTCGAGTTTCGCTTGCCGGGCGGCCGCGCCATGATAGTCACGCCGGCTTCCAGCATGTCTTCATCGGTCAGCTCCAAATAAGCTGTACCGCCGCCAAAGACTTTCGGGAACAAGGCTTGCAACCCGGCATTGACCTTCTCGAAAGTCTCCTT
>CALEYY010000095.1 GCA_937928295.1 uncultured Moraxellaceae bacterium | reverse complement strand
TACGAGATCATCAAGTGTGACTGGAGTTCAGACGTGTGCTCTTCCGATCTAAGCAGCACGCCGCAAATCAGCAGAATCGGCATCACGCCAAAGCGCTGCCAGAAGGTCAGGCCTTGCGCCGGATAGACCTCGCCGCGCAGCACGGCGGTGACGAAACGCGGGGCCTGGCTCACGACCTTGCCCTGGTCGTCGATGATGGCGGTGATGCCGTTGTTGGTGCCGCGAACGATGTAGCGGCCGGTTTCCTTGGCGCGCATACGCACCATCTCGAAGTGCTGATCGGGGCCGATGGAGTGACCGAACCAGCCGTCATTGCTCACCGTGGCGAGGAAGTCGGCCGGTTTCGATAAACGCTGCACCAGCGACGGATACGCAATTTCGTAGCAGATGAATGGTGCCATGCGCTGCGATTTCACCAGCAGCGGCGGCTGATCGCTGGGCCCCCAAGTGAAGCTCGACATCGGCAGATCAAAGAACGGGATGGCGCCGCGCAGCCAGTCTTCGTAGGGAATGTATTCGCCGATCGGCACCAGCTGCTGCTTGTGATACAGGCCCAGGCCATCGCCCATGGCGGCGATGCTGTTGTAGAACAGCACGCCGGTGCGGGCCTTGTTCCAGGTGGCGTAGGGCACGCCGGTGACGAACGCCGAGCCTTTTTTCAGCGCATCATTTTCGATCTCGGCCATCACATCCTGCGCCTCGTGGGCGAACATCGGGATGGCGGCTTCCGGCCACAGCACGAGGTCACGGCCCCACTCACTGGCAGACAGATCGCGGTAGATTTTCACGGTCTTGTCGCGCCATTCCAGCGCCCATTTCGACTCTTGCGGAATATTGCCCTGCACCAGACTGACCGACATGCCGTTGTGCTTGTCGATGGTCGTCCAGTGGATGCGGTTGAGCAGGCCGCCGCCGACCCAGAGCGCGATCACCGCGAGCAGGGGCAGCCAAGCTTTTGCTCCCTCACGCACCACCAGAAACAGGGCGATGCCGGTAATGCCGGCTGCCAGACTGACACCGTAGATGCCGAAAAATGGTGCCCAGCCGGCCAGCGGCGTATCGATGAAGCCGTAGCCGGTCATCAGCCAGGGGAAGCCGGTGAGCACCCAGCTGCGCAGCCATTCGCCGATGACCAGCAGCGCCGGCAGGGTCAGCCAGCTCAGGCGGTCGAGCTTGAAGTGGCCGTAGAGCCAGCCGAGCGGGATGAAGATCAGCGCCATCAGCGCGGCAACAAAGGTCAGCAGCGCCAGCGCCAGCGGCCACGAGGTATCGCCAAAGTCATGCATGGATACCAGCAGCCAGCTGCCGCCGTGCAGCCACAGGCCAAAGCCGAACAGGAAGGCGATGCGGGCGGCGCGGCGGGCCGGTTGGCCGTGCAGCAGTTCGGCGAGCAGGCCGATGCCCAGCAGCGCGACCGGCCACCAGGTCAGCGGTGCCAGCGCCAGCGGCATCAGCAGGCCGGCCAGCAGGGCCAGCCACAAGGAGATGGTGGTCGGCCGGACCGTGTGCATCAGGCGTGAAAAACGGGACATCGACAAAGGCATGAAGCGAGGCTCGCGGGCAGGTTAGCTGGGTTCGACTTTCAGCAGGCGAATGGTGCGCGAGTCGGCGGCGAGGATGGTGAACTTCCAGCGCTCCAGCACAATCTGCTCATCTTTTTCCGGCAGGCGCTCAAAGCCGTTGATGACGATGCCGGCAATGGTGTCGAAATCATCGTTGTTGAAGCGGCTGCCAAAATGTTCGTTGAAGTCGGCAATCGGCGTCAGCGCCTTCACCACCCATTCTTTCGGGCCTGTTTCGCGGATCAGCACATCTTCGTCGTCTTCGTAATCGTGCTCGTCGTCGATCTCGCCGACGATCTGTTCCAGCGCGTCTTCGAGCGTGACCAGGCCGGCAATGCCGCCGTATTCGTTGACGACAATCGCCATGTGGCTCTTCTTGCTGCGGAACTCGCGGATGAGCTTGTCGAGATGCGTCGACTCCGGCACATAGAACGCTGGGCGCAGATAATCCTTGAGCGCGATGCGGTCGCGACCGTCGAGGATGAGCTTGAGCAAGTCTTTCGCGAACAGGATGCCAAGGACCTCATCGGGATTGTCTGCCGCCAGCACCGGAAAGCGCGAGTGAGCCGACTCGATCAGGCCGGGTAGAAACTCGCGCAGGTCGTCATCGCTGCGGATGGCGACCATCTGCCCGCGCGGAATCATGATCTCGCGCACCTGGCGCTCCGAGACCTGCAGCGTGGACTCGATGATGTGTAGCGCCTCCACATCCATGAGGCCGCGCTTGGCGGCATCGCGAATCACATCGATAAGTTCGTCGCGCGTCTCCGGTTCGCCGCTCCAGACATCGGTCAGTCGGCTCAACCAGGATTTCGGACTGTCGCCCTCGCTCATTACGGTAGTTCTCTTGATGTTCTGTTTAAGTGGATTCGTCATCGTAGGGATTATCCCAGCCCAGCGTGGCCAAGATGGCAATTTCCAGCGGCTCCATGCGCGCGGCATCGGCCTCTTCAATATGGTCGTGACCGAGCAGGTGCAAGACGCCGTGCACGGTCATGTGCGCCCAGTGCGCGAGCAGCGGCTTGCCTTGCTCCAGCGCCTCGCGCGCCACCACTTCGGCGCAGATGGCGAGGTCGCCTATTGGCACTTCGTCCAGCGCGGCGATCAGCTCCGGTGGCAGCTCGGCCGGAAACGACAGCACATTGGTCGGTTTGTCCTTGCCGCGATAATCGCGATTCAGCGCCTGGCTCTCGCCCTCGCCAACGATGCGGATATCGAGCGTGATGCTTTTTGAGGCGGGCCCGGCAGCAGCTGCTGCCCTCATGTTTGCAGAAGCTAAGGCCGCCTCGGCCCAGCGCCGAAACTCGGCCTCGACGGGCAGGTCGGCAATCAGCGCACTGTTGCCGGCCAGCTCATCATCAATTTCCAGCCACAGATCCAGACTCATGATCGCTCCGGACGCGGAGGTTGTTTCGCGTCCCACTTCTCGTAAGCATCCACAATACGCATGACTAGCGGATGACGAACCACATCGCGCGAGGCGAAGCGCGTGACATGAATGCCGTTGACGCCATCGAGAATGCTCAGCGCCTGCGCCAGACCCGAGGGCTGGCCGCGCGGCAGATCGATCTGGGTGATGTCGCCGGTGATGACTGCTTTCGAGCCATAGCCGAGGCGGGTCAGGAACATCTTCATCTGTTCCGGCGTGGTGTTCTGGCCCTCATCGAGAATGATGAAGGCGTGGTTCAGCGTGCGACCGCGCATATAGGCCAGCGGAGCCACCTCGATGACTTCGCGATCGAGCAGTTTGGCCACGCGCTCGAAACCGAGCATCTCGTAAAGCGCATCGTAGAGCGGACGCAAATACGGATTGATCTTCTCCGACAGATCGCCGGGCAGGAAGCCGAGCTTTTCGCCGGCCTCGACCGCCGGGCGCACGAGGATGATGCGGCGCACCTGATCGCGCTCCAGTGCATCCACTGCACAAGCCACGGCCAGATAGGTCTTGCCGGTGCCGGCCGGGCCGATGCCGAAGCTGATGTCGTGGCTGAGAATCTGCTCCACATAGCGACGCTGATTGGGGCCGCGCGGGCGTATCGAGCCTTTCTTGGTGATCAGCACCGGGCCTTCGTCTAGGCCCTCCTGCGCGGCGGCCGTGCGCCGTGCGCCGGTGCTGGCCGGTGCTGGCTCCGGCTGCTGGCTGAGCGCGATCTGCAGCACCAGATGCACCGTTTCCGACGCCAGCTCGTTGCTTTCCTCGGTCTCGTCATAGAGCCGCTGCAGCACTTGCTCGGCGAGTGCGATAGCAGCTTCATCGCCGTGCAGCACCCACTGATAGCCGCGCTGATTGACCTGCACTTGCAGGCGTTTTTCGATGAGCTTGATGTGTTCATTGAACGGGCCGCAAAGCAGCGCGAGCCGACGCGGATCTTCAGGCGTCAAAGGCAGGTTGCGATGGCGCGTTGCTGGGCTGTTCAAGGTGACGATGGGCTCATGCCGGACTGGTAATGCAGGATAACCGAAAGCGGCCATAGCGTCATGGCGCTGGCGGGTTGCGCCTATGCTTGTGTCAGCGACCGCGACTTTTATTGCTAAAGCCCATTTTCGGCTTGAGAAGTTTGTCGGGTCTGCTAAGGTCGGGCAGATGACCTACGGGTCATTCCATAAAAACAACGAGGACAGACCCTCATGCCCACTCTGGCAAACGCCGCGCCGAACCGCATCGACCGTCCCCGTCATCACATCAGCACACAAGCCTCGGCGCTGGGCTGGGCCTTGTCCCTGACCATTCGCCCGCTGGCCACCATGGCCGCCTATTCGCCGGAATCGATGATGAACATCCGGCGCATCTTCCGCATGACCGGTGCCGTGCTCTCGCACCTGCCGAAGAATGTCAGCATCACGCCCATGCTCACGCCCGAAGTGCGTGGTGAGTGGGTGTGCGCCCCCGAAGCGGTGAAATCGAAACAGGTCGCGCTTTACCTGCACGGCGGCGGCTATTTCTTCGGCGCTGCCGCCATGCACCGACAGATCACCTGGCGTGCCTCGCGGGCGCTGGCCCGACCGGTACTCGCTATCGACTATCGTCTCGCGCCCAAGCACACCTTCGAGGCCTGGCGTGACGATGCCGTTCAAGCCTACGAATACCTGCTCAGCCGTGGCTATGCCGGCGAAGATATCGTGGTGGGCGGCGACTCCGCCGGCGGCCACCTCACGCTGGTGCTGCTGCAAACCCTGCGTGATCGCGGCCTGCCGCTGCCCAGCTGCGCCATCTGCATCTCGCCGTGGACCGACCTGAGCTGCGAATCGCCCTCCATTCGCGACAACGAACGCCGCGACCCGATGATTCCGGCACCGACCCTGCGCACGCTGTCGCAATTCCTGCTCCGTGACCGCAACCCCTACGATGCCCTGGTGTCGCCGCTGCACGGCGACTTCAGCGGCCTGCCACCGATGTTCGTCATCGTCGGCAGCACGGAAGTCCTGCGCGATGACTCGCGCCGTCTCGCCGCCTGCGCCCAGGCTGCCGGCGTGCCGGTGCGCTACGAAGAGTGGCATCGCATGCCGCATGTGTTCCCGATTTTCGCCGCGATACTGCCGGAAGGGCGCAGCGCCTTTGGGCACATGCGCGAGTTTGTTCGCGGCGTCGAGCGCCAGTTACTCACCCGCGCGGCGTGACTGTTACTCACACATGCGTGACGGCGCATGGCGCGAGCAGGTAGCATCGCGCCATGAACTCACCCGCTCAGCAAAAAGCCCCCGAAGTCACGCGCGCCGAACAGAAGCGCGTGCGTGACCTGCACGCCAAAAAAGGTCGTCGCGAACACAACGCCTTCCTCGTGGAAGGCGGCAAAAGTGTCGCCGAACTGCTCGCCGCCGACTGGCCCGTACTCGCCGTCTACGCCAGCCACGAGGCTGCGCCGGCCTTGCGTGATGCCACCGCGCGTCGTGGCATGCGGCTGCACGAAGTCAGCGCCAGCCTGCTCACCAGCCTCAGCACCTTCGAAAATAACGACAGCGCCATTGCCATCTCCGGCCAGCGCTCCTGGCCGCTGCAGCCGCTGCGTGCCGGCGAACTCACGCTGGTGCTCGACGACATCCGCGATCCTGGCAACCTCGGCACCATCCTGCGCCTGGCCGACTGGTATGGCGTGACGCAGGTGGTGTGCTCGCCGACCACGGCCGAGTGGCAGGCCCCGAAAGTGATTGCCGCCAGCATGGGCTCGTTCCTGCGCATGCCGCTGCTGGTGCGCGAACTGCCAGAGTTTCTCGCGCAGGCGCGGGCTGACGGAGCCGAAGTGCTGGGTGCGGTGCTTGATGGCGAGAATACGCATCGTCTGCGCCAGCCGGTGGCGAAAGCGGCGGGCGCGGTGCTGGTCATCGGTAATGAATCGCATGGTCTGAGCGCCGAGGTGCAAGCGCTACTGACAAGGCGACTGACGATTCCGCGCTTTGGTCAGGCGGAATCGCTGAATGCCGGTGTTGCGACGGGGATTTTGTTGGACGGGTGGCGGCGGGGGTAAGGGGCTGTAGTCGGTGTCAACCCGCTCTCACCTCATCCAGCAATTCCGGGTGACGATCCAGTAGTTTCAGCAACTTGATCAAGGCCAGTGACGGCTTGGTTTTGCCGGTTTCATAGCGCGAAAACGCATTGATGCCGCCGCCGAAAATTTCTGCCGCTTCGCGCTGATCAAGCGCCAACTTCTTGCGCACGGCGGCGATGTAGCTTGGGTCAACAATCGAAGCATTCACCTGCTTGTTGAACGCCAGCATGGCGACGCTGCTGCGCATTGACTCTGCCATGTCCAGCACGGCCTCATCACAGTTCGGGCAGAAGTCGCCGGTCACGGCCTGAATGTGGAGCATCTGGCCTTTGTAGACATGGGG
This sequence comes from uncultured Moraxellaceae bacterium, assembly GCA_937928295.1. Taxonomy (GTDB): domain Bacteria; phylum Pseudomonadota; class Gammaproteobacteria; order Pseudomonadales; family Moraxellaceae; genus Perlucidibaca. Next base: position 1,744 of record CALEYY010000095.1, on the reverse strand, counting down.
CAGATCACGGGTATCACGCACCAGATCGGCCGATCCGCACGATGGGCATTTCATGTTCACAGCTCCTTGTGATCTTGGCGCAGGCTAATCTTTTAGGTGTATTTTGGCAAGTTGGTTAATGCGGATGCCACTGGATGTTTGTTTTATTGGCATACCCGCTGTTTATCCGCATGATCCGTCTCAGCATCCCGCCACCCGGAGCCTCCCATGATTCTGCACCACTACGCGCTGTCCCCCTTCTCGGAAAAGATGCGCGCCATGCTGGGCACGGCGAATCTGCCCTGGCAATCCTGCATCACCCGCGAATTGCCGCCGCGACCCGTGTTGGCGGCGCTTGCCGGTGGCTATCGCAAGATTCCGGTGGCGCAGATCGGCGCCGACATCTTCTGCGACACCCGCGTCATCGCCAGTGAAATTTCGGCGCTGAGCGGCATGCCGCAACTGGCGCTGGAGTCGGCGGACGACGCCACGCAGGCTTACGCCAACGCGACCGACCTGCATGCGTTCATGGATGTGCTGACCGCATCGGCCACGATGACCGCTGCCCGCAAGATGCTCGCGACCATGTCGGTGCGTGACTTCATCGGCTTCTTTGTCGATCGCATCCGCATCGGTGCCAAAGCCAAGGTCAAGGCCGGCAATCCGCGCCAGGCCAAGCAGCGCGTGCTGGCGCATCTGGCAGCCACGGAGCAGCGTTTGCAACAGCAGCCTTACCTGTTCGGGCAGCAAGCGACCTACGCCGACTTCTCGACCTATCACAGCCTGTGGATGGCGCGCGATGTGGCCGAATGGCCGGCGCTGAAAGCCTACCCGCTGGTCATGGCTTGGATGGACAGGCTGCAGGCCGTGGGGCAGGGGCAAAGAACAGAAATCAGTGCCGAGCAGGCACTCAAGATCGCGCACGATGCCACGCCGCGAGCCATCGCCAGTGAGCATCAGCAGGATGCGCGGATCGGTCAGCGCGTGGGTATCGCGCCGTCAGACTATGCCCGCGACGCCGCCATCGGCCGGCTGGTCGGCGTGACGCCGACGCGCTGGATTATCGCCCGCGAAACACCGGACCTTGGCACACTGCATGTGCACTTTCCGCAGACAGGTTTTGTGCTGCGCGTGCTGTCAGAAACTTAATCGTGAGTACGGCCTCATGCCCTATGTAAACATCAAGATCACTGACGAAGGCGTTACCAAGGAACAGAAGGCCGCGCTCATCAAGGGCGTGACTCAGCTGCTTCAGGATGTGCTCAACAAGAATCCGGCCACCACGGTGGTGGTGATTGATGAGGTGAACACGGACAACTGGGGCATCAAGGGTGAGCAGGTTACGGAGCTGAGAAAGGTGGCGCTCAAGTGATAGGCTTGAATACTTCGACTATGTATATGGATTGACTTTTGTCCACAGAACGCACTTTTATCTCTGATGAGGTTTTGCGCCGCTTGGGCCGAAATCTCATCATTTTTCAGCAGATTGAATATGCCTTGAAGCAGTTATTGGCAAACTCCGAGTGCATTGGGCCTGCCGAAAAATATGCTGAAATTGCTCAATCTAAAGCGACGCATATCAATAAGCAGACGCTTGGCAGTTTGGTAGAAAAGTTTAAAACAAGCGTATTGTGTGATGCTGGCGAGGATATCCCTGATATGGAGCTTTCGGCAGGTGGGATGGCGTTTTCGTACAGAGTCGCTGGAGATGCCGATTTTATCGAAGCCGTAGATCGTGATCTGGCGATTGTGAACAATCATCGCA
>CALEYY010000094.1 GCA_937928295.1 uncultured Moraxellaceae bacterium | reverse complement strand
CACCATATTGGCGTGCTCGGCTACCTTGCCATGTATAGCAACACCCTCGGCCAGGCGCTGATGCGCTTCAGCCGTTTTCAGCCGTTGCTGCACAACCTCGCGCCATCGCTGATCAGCCAGCATGGCGACGATCTGGTGATTGGCTGGGGCAAAGGTGAGCAGCTATCCACGCTGCTTTCGGACGATGTGGTATCGGCCGGCCTGGCCGTGTTCGCCTGCCAGCTCACCGGCCGCAGTGACATCCGGTCGAGCGCGGTGTACTCCCCGCATCCGGCGCCTGCTGATATCGCGCCGTATGAGCGTTTTTATGGCTGCCCGGTGTATTTCGACAGCCCGGTTTCTGCGTTGCACTTGCCGCTGGCAGTCATGAATCTGCCCATCAACAGCCAGGACCCGCACCTCACCGGCCTGCTCGAACAGCAGGCCGAAGCGCTGTTGCAGGCGCTGCCGGTGCCGGACCTGCTGCTCGGTGAATTGCAGCGCCAGATCGTCGCCGTCTTGCAGGACGGCCCGCCGGAAGCGCCCATCGTGGCGGCACGCATGGGCTTGTCGGAGCGTTCGCTGTATCGCGCCCTGCAGGAGCGCGGCCTGCGCTACAAACAGGTGCTGAATAACTTGCGCTACGAGCTGGCCAAGGATTATCTGCGCGATGCCCAGCTGTCATTGCCGGAAATAGCGCTGCTGCTGGGATACGCCGAGCAGAGCGTGTTTTCGCGGGCGTTTAGGGAGTGGGCGGGGGAGTCGCCGATGCGGTGGCGCAAGGAACATTTGCAGAGGAGTTAAACATGACGCGTCTGACCATTAAATCCAGCTCGCCCGAGGCTCGCTACAAGCGCGGCCGGCGACGACGCGAGGCACCATCGCTGGTCTCTAAGCCTCCGCTCCAGCTCCAGCCTTGGCGTAATGGGTTGGCTTTGCTCCTCTGGCTGGCCGGGGTCTATGCCGCTTCCGGCTTGGGCGCGCTGGCGTCCATTCAGGCCAAATCGTTTTATGCGCTTCTGCAGCAGCCAGGCTGGGCTCCTCCCGCAGCGGTGTTTGGCCCGGTGTGGACCCTCTTGTTCACGCTGATGGGCCTTGCCGCTTGGCTGGTCTGGCGTGAGCCGGGCAATCGTCGTGCGCTGCAATTGTTTGGCGTACAACTGGCGGTGAATGTGCTGTGGAGTTGGCTGTTCTTTGCCTGGCATCAGGGGGCGATGGCATTTGCCGATGTCGTACTGCTGGAGTGTCTGATCGTGGCTACGGCCTTCCGATTCTGGCCGCACAATAGGCTGGCAGCGCTCTTGCTGCTGCCTTATGCCGCTTGGGTCGGTTTTGCCGCGGTGCTAAATTTCTGGTTGTGGCAGAACAACCCCGGGTTATTGGGCTGATGGATTATCGTGAGGCCCCTGTGTTGTCAAATAGAGTGGCCATCGGCCTGATCAACCCGAAAAGTCCCGACAATGTAGGCGCCGTGCTGCGAGCCGCGGGTTGTTATGGCGTGGCAACGATTTACTACACCGGCACGCGCTTCGAGCGCGCTGCGAAGTATCAGCTTGATACCAAAAAGCGCAGCGACACGATTACGCTGACCGGCGTGGCATCGCTGCTGGCTCAGCGCCAGCCCGGCCAAGCGCTGATCTGCGTGGAGCTGGCCGAGGGCGCAACACCGTTGCCGGCGTTTCAGCATCCGAGCGATGCCCTTTATGTGTTTGGGCCTGAGGATGGCTCGATTGATCAGGCGATCATCGATGCTGCCGATGCGGTGGTCTATGTGCCGACCATCGGCTGCATGAATCTGGCGGCGACGGTGAATGTGCTGCTCTACGATCGTCTGGCCAAGCAGCATGCTGCGATCGACCACCTCGAACGCGTCAGAGCCAGCCGCGATGTGAACAATCGCTTGGTGGTCAAGGACTGAGCGTAAGCATTGTGCACGGGTATTTTTAGGTTATTGTGCTTTTCATCGCCACTTCAGCCCGCAACACCCCTTCAAAAACCTCGCCAGGCGTTAGCCGAATCGGCGTCATCACCACCGGCTCCAGGCAGATAAACCGCTGCCAATCCGCCGGCGGCATGTCGCTCAGCGCATGATCGGCGCCGGGGCTCCAGACCTGCCAGCCCTGAAAGCCCTGCTGCGACAAGCGCAGCTGATGTTCGCCATCGATCAGCGTGATCGCCTCGCCGCTGGCATGCCATTCATCCACTTCGCGATGACCCAAGCCAGACACCTCCAGACCGCTGATGCGGCAGCTCGTGACATCGCTCACCGCCCAGTAGGGGTGCAGCCCGCCGCTGAAGCTGAAGGCAGCGCTGCCGGTATTTTCGATGTGCAGGGTTTGCGTCAGAGCCTCGTCAATAACGGTAGTCAGTGTCAGCTCTGCGCTGTGCGGCCATTGCGGATGATCTGCGGGCGCGATCTGCAGGCGCGCTACGCAGGTGTTTGCGTTCGGCGCAGTCAGCGTCCAGTCGCGATTGCGAGCGAAGCCGTGTTTGGGCAGCGGCCCGTTGCCGGCAAACTGCGGAAACAGCACGGGGATGCCGCCGCGCCGTGCGGCCTGCGGTTGATGCGGGCCGGTCGAGAGGTAGAACAGTTCGCGACCGGCGAGGCTGGCTTGCAGCAGTTGCGCGCCGTATGACAGCTGGTTAAGCCGTGCCGGCGCGAGTAGTGGCTCCAGCCCCTGCCAGGCAAACTGCATCAGGGTGTCGATCAGTGTGCTGAGGGGTTGGTCCGGCGCTGTCATGGCGTATTTGGCGACTTGCTCGGCCGCACCAGACATCGCATGGGCATAGATTTTCAGCTGCTCCGGTGGCGCTTCCGGGGCAGATAGCCGGAACAGGGCGGCGATGGCATCGACCGTGTGCAAACGCAGGCGCACCGCTTCTTCGGCGGCATTGCCGGCGACAGCGACGCCGCTGCCGTAGAGCAAACGCCAGGCCAGCGGATTAGCGTGAATGAACTGAAAGTAGCCCTCCAGGCCGGCGCGCAGCCGTGCTTGTGGCTGGTCCTGGGCCAGTGCCGCACCCAGCATGGATTGCTCCAGCGCCTGTCTGGCCTGAGTCAGGCAGGCGAGGTAGAGCGCGTCCTTGCTGCCGAAGCAGTTGTAGACCACCGGACGGGTAATGCCGGCGGCATCGGCAATGTCGCCCATGGCCGTGCCTTGGTAGCCGTGCTCCACGAACAGCCGCAGGGCGACACTGAGCAATTGCTGTTCGCGGTCGGTTCGCGCCATGCGGGGGATCTTGGCGGGCAGGCTGACGGGCATCAGGGGGTCTCGGTGGGTCGATTGTTGACTTCTTACAGGAGTGTAATTTAATCTGCAACTTACAGGTGTGTAATTTAAGTGCGGCTCATAACAACAATAACGAGGTTAGCCATGATGCGTCATCGCTCCATGCAATTTTCGATTCCGGCTCAAGTGTTGCTGACGGCTGCGTTGCTGACCAGCTGCGGTGGTGGTGATGCCCCGGCTGGCGGCAATGCGGCTGCGCGCTCTTCGTCGATTCCCTACGCCCCAACACCGGATGCCGATGCGTTCTATGTCCAGCCGGCATCGCTCAGTGGCAAGGCACCGGGCACGCTGCTGAACTCGCGTGAAATCACCTTTGCGCCGGGCATGATTCCGCAGCCGAACCCGGCCTGGCAGATCCAGTATGTCACGCGCGATGTCAACGGCCAGGCCATCGCCGCCATCGCTACCGTGATCATGCCGCTGGCACCGGGGCCAAATGGC
>CALEYY010000093.1 GCA_937928295.1 uncultured Moraxellaceae bacterium | reverse complement strand
CCCTCAGCTATGCCGTGCAACCCAGCCCGGACGGCCTGGCCCAGGCATTCATCATCGGCGCCGACTTCATTGGCAACGACCGCGTCTGTCTGGTGCTGGGGGACAATATTTTCTATGGTCAATCCTTCGGTACCCAGCTCAAGACCGCTGCTGAGCGCGAAACCGGCGCCACCGTATTTGGCTACCATGTGTCCGACCCGGAGCGCTTCGGCGTCGTCGAATTCGACAGCACAGGACGCGCCATTTCCATTGAAGAAAAGCCGACAAAGCCGAAGTCGAACTACGCCGTCACCGGCTTGTACTTCTACGATCGCGACATCGTTGACATTGCCCGTGCCGTAAAGCCCTCTGAGCGCGGCGAGCTGGAAATCACCGATGTGAACAATGCCTACCTGCAACGCGGCGACCTGCAAGTAGAACTGCTCGGACGCGGCTTTGCCTGGCTGGATACCGGCACGCACGACTCTCTGATGGAGGCCGGCTCGTTCGTGCAGACCATCGAGAAGCGTCAGGGCTTGAAAGTGGCGTGTCTGGAAGAAATCGGTTACCGAAATGGCTGGTTGAGTCGCGAGCGCCTGCTGACCGAGGCTGAGTCGCTGAAAAAGACTGCCTATGGTCAATATCTGCTGCAGGTCGCCAACGAGGCACCAGTCACATGAATGTGATCAGAACCGCCATTGCCGATGTGCTAATTCTGGAGCCGAAAGTCTTCGGCGATGCGCGCGGCTATTTTCTGGAAAGCTGGAATGCGCAGAAGTTCAACGAAGCCGTTGGCCGTGAAGTGACCTTCGTGCAAGACAATCACTCGCGCTCGCGCCAGGGCGTGCTGCGCGGGCTGCACTTCCAGCGCATCCAGCCGCAAGGCAAGCTAGTGCGCGTACCGCAAGGCCGCGTGTTTGATGTGGCGGTGGATATCCGCCCCGAATCGCCAACTTATGGCCAGCATGTGGGCGTTGAGCTGAGTGGCGATAACCAACGACAGCTCTGGATTCCACCCGGCCTAGCGCATGGCTTTCTGGTACTCAGTGAATCGGCGGACTTTCTTTACAAGACCACAGACTATTATCATCCGGCCTCCGAGGGCGCACTACTGTGGAATGATCCGGCACTGCAGATCGCTTGGCCCGTGCACGAAATTTCCGAGGCCCCCATGCTGACCGCAAAAGATGCGAATGGTCTGCCTCTCAATCAGCTTCATCTGAGCGAATAAATATGAAAAAAGCACTCATCACCGGTATTACGGGCCAAGATGGCTCCTATCTGGCCGAGTTTCTGCTGGAGAAAGGCTATGAGGTTCACGGCATCAAGCGCCGTGCGTCGTCGTTCAATACTGAGCGCATTGATCACATCTATCAGGATCCGCACACACCGAATCCGAAGCTGAAGCTGCACTACGGCGACCTCACCGACACCTCCAACCTGATCCGCATCCTGCGTGAAGTTGAGCCGGACGAAGTTTACAACCTCGGCGCGCAGTCGCATGTAGCGGTCAGCTTCGAGTCGCCGGAATATACCGCCGATGTGGACGCCATGGGCACGCTGCGCCTGCTCGAAGGCATCCGTTTCCTCGGCTTGGAAAAGAAGACGCGCTTCTATCAGGCCTCGACCTCAGAGCTGTACGGTCTGGTGCAGGAAACGCCGCAGAAGGAAACCACACCGTTCTATCCGCGCAGCCCGTATGCCGTAGCCAAAATGT
>CALEYY010000092.1 GCA_937928295.1 uncultured Moraxellaceae bacterium | reverse complement strand
TACGAGATCATCAAGTGTGACTGGAGTTCAGACGTGTGCTCTTCCGATCTCAGTGGCCGAGGCCAAGACTGCGGTCGGCCCGGCGCGCACCGTGTTCATCGCCACCGCTGCCGTGGCCGATTACCGCCCCACGCAAGTCGCCACGCAGAAGATCAAGAAAGGCCTGAAAGACGACACGCTGGACATCACGCTGGTGAAGAATCCGGACATCGTGGCCAGCATCGCCGAGCAGGCGGACAAGCCGTTTGTGATGGGCTTTGCGGCGGAAACCCACGCGGTGGAAGCCTATGCCTGCGACAAGCTGGCGCGCAAAAAGCTCGACCTGATCGCCTGCAATGATGTGTCGCGCGCCGACATCGGCTTCCAGAGCGACGACAACGCCATGACCGTATTCTGGCCGGATCGTCAGGCCAGCGAAGGCGTGGCCCGCGTGGAGCTGGCCAAGGCCGGAAAGTCGCAGATTGCCCGCGAGCTGGTGTGCCTGCTGGCGGCACGACTGAATCCATAACGCAGTTTTCTGAATTTAAGCAACGGAAACGCCAACCATGAAAATCCCTTTGCAAGTCCGCATCCTCGATGACCGCATCGGTCGCGACCTGCCGCTGCCGAGCTATGCCACCGAAGGTTCTGCCGGCCTCGACTTGCGCGCGCTGCTGGATGCGCCGCTGACGCTGAACCCCGGCGATACCGTGCTGATCCGCACCGGTCTGGCCATCTACATCAGCGATCCGGGCTATGCCGGCCTGATCCTGCCGCGCTCCGGTCTCGGCCACAAACATGGCATCGTGCTCGGCAACCTGGTCGGGCTGATTGATGCCGATTATCAGGGTGAGCTCATGGTGTCGTGCTGGAACCGTGGCAGCGAGCCGTTCGTGATGCAGCCCGGCGAGCGCCTTGCGCAATATGTGCTGGTGCCGGTGGTGCAGGCCGAATTTGAAATTGTGTCGGAGTTCCAGGCCACGGCGCGCGGTGCCGGCGGCTTCGGCAGCTCTGGTCGTCACTAATCCCTTTTACGCTACGCGAGATATCTCATGGCTCTTACGCAAGATGCTGCGCTTAACATCGCCAAGGTGCTGACCGAGGCGCTGCCCTATATTCAGCGCTTCAACGGCGCCACCATCGTGGTCAAGTACGGCGGCAACGCGATGACCGACCCGGAGCTGGAGAACTCGTTCGCGCGTGACATCGTGCTGATGAAAACGGTCGGCTTGAACCCGGTGGTGGTTCACGGCGGCGGCCCGCAGATCGGCGATTTGCTGAAGAAGATCGGCAAGGTCTCCGAGTTCATCGACGGCATGCGCGTGACCGACAGCGAGACCATGGATGTGGTGGAGATGGTGCTCGGTGGCTTGGTCAACAAGTCCATCGTCAACCTGATCAATCAGAACGGCGGTCGCGCCATCGGCCTCACCGGCAAAGACGCCAACCTGATTCGCGCCAAGCGCATGACGCTGTCGCGCAAGGACGAGGCGGGCGTGACGCAGGAAGTGGACATCGGTCAGGTCGGCGAAGTTGCCGGCATCAAGACCGATGTGCTCGAGCTCATGTTCGGCAGCGATTTCATCCCGGTCATCGCGCCGGTGGGCGTGGGTGATGACGGCGCGTCGTACAACATCAACGCCGATCTGGTGGCGGGCAAGGTCGCCGAGGCACTGAAGGCCGAGAAGCTGATCCTGCTCACCAACATCCCCGGCGTGATGGACAAGGAAAAGAATGTGCTTACCGGCCTGACCACCAAGGATGTGGATGCGCTGATCGCCGACGGCACCATCTACGGTGGCATGCTGCCGAAGATCGCCTGCGCGCTCGATGCCGTGAAGGGCGGCGTGCAGT
>CALEYY010000091.1 GCA_937928295.1 uncultured Moraxellaceae bacterium | reverse complement strand
GATCGTAGCGATTCCACAAAGAGAAGGTGTGGCGCGGCGTCTGGTTGGTTTCGTTGCCAGCCTTGATGGTGCCCGATTGCGATTTGGTGATGGCGCTGTCCGCAAATGCGTAGCCGCCTGTCACCGACCACGCACGCGTGATCTTGCCGGTTGCGCTCAATTCAACACCTTTGACTCGCTGTCCATCCACGAGAATCGTCTGTGCCGGCATTGCCGGATCTGGAACAGCTATGTTGCTGCGCTCCAATCGATAGACCGCTGCCGCCAGCGACAAATCCGTGCGTGGATCCCACTTCACACCGACTTCCTTGTTCAGAAAGGACTCCGGATCAAAGTTGCGATTCGCACCAGTCAGCGAGCTCAGCTGATCGCCGGCACGCGGCACGAAGGTTTTGCTGTAGCTGGCATAGACCGACACTGCATCGACCGGCTTGTAAATCAACGCAGCACGCGGTGACAGCTCGGTATCGGTAGTCTTGCCGGAGTTAGCCCCGACTTTGTCGGTGAAGTCAGTAACAAAGCGGTCCTGACGCAGGCCCAGTACCATCTGCCATTGCTTGTTGAAGGTCAGTTGGTCTTGCACATAGACCGCCGCAACATCCACCTGACTGACGCTGTTGCGGGCACGCGTTGCAGCAAAGGTTGCCACGCCACGCGGATTGGATGCTGGAACAGGGGACGGAGTCACCGTCGCATTGATACGGAAATTTTCCGTATCCTGACGGCCAAACTCCGTACCCAGCAACAGCTGATGCTTGATCGAGCCCGTCGTTGCTGACATCAACAGGTCTGTCTGATTGAACAAATTCTGGCGCTGGGTGTCGTCGTGGTAAGCCGCCAGCGCCACTGTGCCGCCAGTACTCACGCGGCTGTCGGCATAAACATTCTGATAATACTTGTCGTAATCGGCATAACGCGTCTTGTTGCTCAGCATCACGCCATTCTTAAACTGATGCTCAATAGCCGCGCCAACCGTACGTACCGTCGTCTCGGTCGGGCTTTGTTCGGGATTGCCGAAGAAGGTTGACTCATCCGTCTTGAATGGCTTGCCATTTTGCGATGGGATACCACGATCCGTAACACGAAGATCGTTGAAATACTCAGCCGACAACACCACCTTGGTGCGATCGCCCGGCTTCAGCGTCAGCGTCGGGCTGATGCCGTTGCGACGCACGGATACACCATCACGATAGCTGTCGGAGTCTTCGCTGACGACATTGACACGACCGGCCACGGTGCTTGTCAGGGCACCGCCAACATCCAGACCGATACGCTTGTGGTCATATGAACCCACCGACACATTGACTTCGCGCACCGGTGTCCAGCCTGCTTCTTTGCTGACACGGTTGATAACACCGCCAGCGCCGCCACGACCGAAGGCCAGGCCATTGGCACCCTTGAGAATTTCAACGCGATCAATGTTGTAGACATCGCGGTAGTACTGAACATCGTCACGCACGCCATCGAGGAAGAAGTCGCCGGTGCTGGTGCTGCCACGAATCACGGCGGCATCACGGTTGCCCTCGCCCTGCGCGAACGTCACGCCCGGTGTGTAGCGCACGGCTTCAGCCATGCTTTGCACGGCCTGATCCTTGATCTGCTGAGCGGTCACGACACTGACGGACTGCGGCGTATCCAGCAGCGCGGTATCCGTTTTCGTGGACGCACGGCTGATCAGCGGCTGATAGCCATTGCTGGCTGTCGCTTCTGCGGCGGCGGTTACCTGAACTTCGGCGAGAACCTGATCGTCTGACCAAGCGTTGGTAGCCATACCTACGCACGCAAGCATGACGGCAGCACTAATGGGATTGGGCTTGAACACGCAACTCTCCGGGCAAATTATTTGACGCGGAGAGCATAACTATAGATACGAACGAAAACAATTCTCATTTAGATATAAGTTTCACACTGCCTAATATCTGAAATCGCCCCGGCATCTCACGCCATTCCGACTCTTGCATTCATACATACCGGATGACTCGGTTCGGTGAAAATTAACATCAACAGCAAGCCCATGAGAAAGATCACTTTCAGCAGCCTATCGCGCATGGCTGCCGCGGCAACGCCCCGCAAAGCTGCATGTGTCGGCCCACGCTGTTCATCACAGATCAACTAGGCTGCAAGTAGAAGCAACGCTACCGCGAACATCCAGCCACCTTAAGCAACAGTGCAGTCATGCCGTTGAAAATCACCAGACCCATCGAGAAACGGGCAGCAGAGGCAACATGCCCGTCAGCGGTCAACTGACAGGCGATTTGTCTGTCTGACTGAAATTCTTCTAGATGGCGCTATGCGCAACTCTGTGCCCAGCCCCACTTGTTCTGCGCATTTCCAGTCTCCCATCTTCACACGCAACCAATCAGCCTGACTCAAACCTCAAGTTCCCGGCTCTTCGTTCTGACAATATCTTTTGCCATGCCAACAGACCTCAGGGCTTTTTCCAGACTTGGCTGCATCTGCCAGCCTCGCCCAACCACTGTCGTTGTTAACCCCATCCGTTCTAGATACTGCAATCTTCCCACCAGCAGATTGCGATACCTCGGATCTCGGCACTGCTCATGCAACCGCCCGAGCGTCACCTCATCTTCCTTTGTCAGTCGCTGTAATGACCGATCCAGCGCCGTCCATCCCGGCCGCTGAACCTCACGCTGCTGACTCTGCTGGATCTCCAGCTCAGTGCGTGGCCCCAGCCACTCCGTCGCCAGCTCACTGGCCCGCTGGCGCATACCGGTGCCGATGTACTCCCGCGCAATCACCAAATCATGGCCATCCGCCTGCCGACCTCGCAGCACGATATGCGTATGCGGGTTATCCGTATCCCAATGATCCACCGCCACCCAATCCAGCCGCGTCCCTAGGTCAGCCTCGACCCGCGTTATCAGATCACGCGTGAAGTGCTTCAGATCCTCAATCTGCACCGCATCCTCAGACGAAACAATGAACCGAAACTGATGCCGATCATCACGCACGCGCTCATCAAATGCGCCCATGTCAGCATCGTCCGTCGTCGGCCCATAAGCCTTGCCGGGCTCACCATCAGGGCCAACACCTTCGCGCTCGATGTAGCGCAAATGCGTGATCGTGGATCGGCTCCCAGCCTTCCTCAGATTGACCAACCGAGTCTTGATCACCACCCGCCTCGCCTTGCGGCCCAGCCCGTTGCCAGCGACTCGCGCTGCCACCTGTCCTCGCCCCAGCGATGCGCCTGCACGCGATGCCGGCCGGTTCAGCGAACGACCACTGGCCTTGCTCGCCTCGCGTATGACCTGGCTGACAAACCGCTGATGTCGTCCCTTGGGTGCAGCCGGCCGAATCTCGAAGCCATCATCATCCCGCCGACTCATTGCGCGCACTCCAGCGTATGCCGGCATAGGCTGGCGTAGGCGGCACGCGTCCAAGCCAGCAGCTGCAAGGCTTTCAGCTTCAACACGGCACGCACCCTGCCCCATCCGGTGCTGCCTGTAATGCTGGTGGCGGAGGGCTCAAGGCACGCTAGCGTGCCGGCCCCTTTTATCTTGCCCTCCGCTTTTACCGCTCGCATTCGCTCGCTCATCATGGCTCACCTCTCGGCGGAGCCCAGGTCCACAAGGCGCGAGCACGGCCGATCACCCGATCCACGGTGATCGGCCCGAAGTAGCGACTGTCGAACGAGGCGTCACTGGTTTCGCTCAGCAGAAACAGTTCGCCTGCACGCAATCGACGGCATTCCTGCCAGTGTGGCAGCAGCCGACCTTGCGCATCGGCTGCACGCTGAACAGCAGCAAGCCGACCATCAATCAGCACACGACCTGCACGCACGCAAACCTGTTGCGGTGCAGTCGCGGCGATGCGTTTGAGCAGCGGAATGTTCATCGGCAGATAGCGTCGTTGCGCAGCCAGTTCGGCGGTCGCAGACGGCAAGCGCACCAGCACATGCTCACCGACCTGCAAGCGATCTGCCGAGGCCAGTGCATACCAACCCTGTGGCGCACTGACACTCGGGTTGTAGATCACGCAGGATGGCAGCGACACCGTCAGCGCCACACCGAGTGCAGCCACAGCCAACGAGAGGCTGGCGATAATGAGTCGTTGGCTCATCGCACAGCCTCCCGCGCGCAGAACGCAGCATGTCGTTCGGGCGTGTAGGCCGGCGGCGGCATGTGCGCAGCCAATCGGTTGTGAACCATACGCCAGTAATCCGGTGGCACTAACGACGGATCGTGGCCTTGTACCTCTAAGTCATCAATCAGCCCCAGCACCTGCATGACGCGCTGCTGGCTTGAGACGCGCAGCAAGATCTGCGCACCGGGCTGCACACCTGTGACAACCTGAACTGTCTCGCCAGCACTCGCTGTTTGCAGCACGCGCAGCACCCAACGCGTCGTGCCATAGCGATTGGCTTGCCACTCGATGCGGCACAGCAACGCGTCCGGTGCGAAGTCAGCAAAGCGGCGTTGGCCATCCTGCAGATGCTCCGCGACCGGATGCCCGAAGCGCAGCCAGATGTTCACGCGATCCGGGATGAAAATCAGCGACACGCGCGTCAGCAGCGTGCTCATGGTTGATCTTCAGGAAAGTGCTGCTCTAGCAGCTCACGCAGTACATCGGTGACAGTGCGCCCCTGTTTGAAGGCCGCGACCTTGATGCGCGCTCGCATCTCCGGCGTGACATCAAGCGTCATGCGGGCGGTGTAGATATCGGCTTTCACGGGCTCGACCGATGGCAGAGGCACAGCCTCGCCTTGCCGTACCCAAGCCTCCAGAGACGGATCAGCAGACGGCCGCTGACCGAAGGGCATGCGTCGGCTGCTCATGACGATCTCCCGAGCAGCTCCTGCGCCAGCAAGCGAATCTCAATAGCAGCCCTGCCCTCGGGCTCCAGTTCGCTCGCTAACGCGCCAGAAGCGACGCTATCGGCAAAGACGATGCGTTGCCGCACCTCAGCTGCGAAAGTCGCTAGGAGCTGCTCTGAGAGCGCCTGACGCACCTCGCGACCAATCACCGTGGCTCCCACTCGCCGGTTAATGACAAACGCGGCCTGCAAGGCTGGCTTGAAAATCATCGCCTCGCGAATCAGCCCAACCATCTCGGCACTGGCCCAGATGTCATAGGGGCTGGGTTGCACCGGCACCAGCACGACATCGCTGGCCAGCAGCGCAGAGCGCGCCAAGGCAGCGACTCTGGGCGGGCCGTCGATGATGATGTGATCGACACCTCGCGCCATCGCGGGCGCTTCCTGATGCAGCGTCTCGCGTGCCAGGCCAATGACCGAGAACAATCGCGGATAGCCGCTTTGTGCTCGTCGCTGTGACCAATCCAATGCCGAACCTTGCGGGTCGGCATCGATTAGCAAAACCGACTGGCCAGCTTGCGCCAGCTCACCAGCCAAATGCGTTGCCAAGGTGGTTTTGCCGACCCCGCCTTTTTGGTTTAACAGGGAAATAATCATGCTCGCCACCTCGCTTTTGCCGTGACTTGTCCACAGCAGGGCTTTTCCCCTACTACAGTTATTCTTTTATAGTTATATAAGTTAAGGGGAGCTGAAACGCAGATGGCACAAGGGCTACAGCCCGAGTTGTGCGCCTGATAGCACGAGTCATTTGCGCCTGATAGCACGAGCCTGACTGCGCCTGATAGCACGATAGTGATCACAGGTTATCCTCCGTTTTATCATCCGACAGAGCACGCTGGAGCACCCGGCTCCGCATGCGCTTGGAAGGTCAAAGTTTCGTGTCCGTCTGCCCGCAAACGCACACCCAATCGGTAGCCCGGCAAGACCTGCCGAGCCACGATGCGACGAATATCGAGGGCAAAATCCGAGTAGCGGGCCATAGAGCCCGACTTGAGATAGAGATGCTGGAAAGCGAAATGCCAGCCGCCCTTTTGGCGACCGCCATGCTTGCGCACCAGCCGATACAGCCAGCGCTCGATGCCTCCGCCGAGACGGAAGTAAGCCGGGTCTATCGTGAGCACCAGCGCCTCCTCCAGCACGCCGGCATAGAACCAATCTGGCAGGATCAGCTCCAAGCCCAAGGGCTTGCCGTCAGTGTCGGCCAGCTCCTTCCACTCATTGATCCACGAGAAGCGATGCAGACGACGCCCGGTGGTCTCGCGGATGGAAGTCGCCACACTGGTGGACTGCAAACGATCCAGCGCCGCCTTCAGCCGCTGGTAGTCGCGCAGCGAAGTACCACGCCCGATGAAGGTCAGAATTTCGTAGGGCGTGGCCTGCATCAACCGCGAGGTGCGCAGGCCGAGGTCGCGCGCCTCAACAATCTGGCTCGCCGCCCAGATCAGAATGTCGGCATCCCAGAT
>CALEYY010000090.1 GCA_937928295.1 uncultured Moraxellaceae bacterium | reverse complement strand
CGGCTCAGGCGCAGTAAATGTGGCTGTGAGCGGCTTTGGCGCCATCGACGCGCCCGCCCTGTTGCAGGCGCTGGATCGCTATCCCTATGGCTGCTCCGAGCAGATCGTCAGCCGGGCCATGCCGCTGCTCTATGTCAACACGCTCGCCGCGTCCGAGGCGCTGGCCATCGACCCCCGGCTCGATGACCGCATCAAGGATTCCATCGAGCGTTTGATGACCCGGCAAGGCAGCAACGGTGCCTTTGGCCTCTGGTCGCCCGATGGTGCCGATGACCTCTGGCTGCACGCTTTTGTCACGGATTTTTTGACCCGCGCGCGGGAGAAGACTTTTGCCGTGCCCCAGCGCGCCTTCGAGCAGGCGCTGGATCACCTGCGCAACACGGTCGTGAACGTCAACGGGGTCAGCAAGGATCAGGCGGAGGGAATCGCCTATGCGATCTATGTGCTGGCGCGCAATGGCAGGCCGGTGATCAGCGATCTGCGTTATCTCGCGGACACCAAGCTTGCCAGCTTCGCCTCGCCGATGGCGCGCGCCCAGCTCGCCCTGTACAAGCTCGAAGGACGCCGCGAGTGGTTGCAGGCGGCCATCGCCACCACGGACTTCATCCATGCGCAATTTCGCCAGCCGGAGGGTGGCTTTCGCAGCGCCAAGGCGCAGGGCCTGATTGCGCCGCCGCTGGCTGTCGTGGAGGAAAATATCACGCTGGTACGCCACGCCAATCTGCTCTCGCATTACGCCGGCTTGCCGCGCTTCCGGGCCATGGCCGAGCATGGCATGCGCTATCTGGCGACGCCGGGCGTGAGTGATGGCGTCATTACCGAATCCGGCATTCTGCTGGCCGCAGACGAGCTGGGGATGGACCCCTTGCATCTGACCATCGTCAGTACAAAAAGGGATGCCGCCGGTGAGGCATTGTGGCGCACGGCGCTGCGTCAGCCCGGTGGCTATCAGCGCGTGGAGTATTGGGACAAGTCGCAGGGGCCGTTGCTGGATGCCAAGGTCAGCTACCCGGCGTTGGCGAAGTCGGCGGCGTTTGTGTGCACGGCCAATCGCTGTTCGTTGCCGGCATTCACGCCGGTGCGTCTGCAACAGATGATTCATGAGCTGACGGCCAGCAACCTGCGCTAACGCGCCGACAAACTGGCCTTATGGCGCGTGGAGCATGGTGTAAACTGGCGGCCAGTTTTCGCAGGAAGCCATCCTCCATGAGTCTTCAGGTCATCATTCTGGCAGCGGGCAAGGGCACGCGCATGCGTTCCGCGCTGCCGAAAGTCATGCAACCGCTGGCCGGTCAGCCGCTGCTTCATCATGTTGTTGTTGCTGCCCGTGAGCTTGGTGCCGAACGCCCGATCGTGGTCTATGGTCACGGCGGCGATGTGGTGCAGCAGGCGTTCGCCGGGCAGGCGCTGGATTGGGTGCTGCAAGCCGAGCAGAAGGGCACTGGCCATGCCGTGCAAGTGGCGCTGCCGGTGCTGGCCAGCGAGGGCCGCACGCTGATTCTCTATGGCGATGTGCCGCTGATTTCCGTGGCCACGCTGCAGCGGCTGATCGAGGTGGTGCCGGATGACCAGAGCCTCGGCCTGCTCACCGTGCATCTGCCCGACCCCACCGGTTACGGCCGCATTGTGCGCGAGCAGGGCCGCGTGGTGCGCATTGTCGAGCAGAAGGACGCTAGTGCTGATGAAAAGCTTATCACCGAAGCCAACACCGGCATTCTTTGCGTGCCCAATGCGCTGCTGCATGCCTGGCTGCCACAGCTGAAGAATAACAACGCCCAGGGCGAGTACTACCTGACCGATCTCATCGGCATGGCCACGGCGCATGGCGTGCCGGTCACGGCGGTGCATCCGGATACGATCTGGGAAGTCGAGGGCGTGAACGACAAGCTGCAATTGGCGGCGCTGGAGCGCGTGTGGCAGCGGCATCAGGCCGAGCAGCTCATGCGTGCCGGCGTGACCGTGCTGGATCCGGCGCGTCTGGATATTCGCGGCCAGATCAGCCACGGCATGGATGTGTCGCTGGATGCCGGCGTGATCATCGAGGGCCGCGTGGTGCTGGGTGACAATGTGCGCGTGGGGGCCGGCTGCATCCTCAAGGATTGCGAGATCGGTGCCGGCACCGAGATCAAGCCGTATTCGCTGATCGACAGCGCGGTGGTCGGCGCGCGTGCGGTGATCGGCCCGTTTGCGCGGTTGCGCCCCGGCTCTAAGCTCGCTGACGAAGTGCACATCGGCAATTTCGTGGAGACCAAGGCTACGCTGATGGGCATCGGCTCCAAAGCCAACCATCTGGCTTATCTGGGCGACAGCGACATTGGCGCGGGTGTGAATATCGGCGCCGGCACCATCACCTGCAATTACGACGGTGCCAACAAGCACAAAACCACGATTGGCGATGATGCTTTCATTGGCACCAACAACTCGCTGGTGGCGCCGGTGACCATTGGTGCCGGGGCCACGACCGGTGCCGGCTCGACGATCAGCAAGGATGTGCCGGATGGCATGCTGGCCGTGGGCCGCGCCGTGCAGAAGACAATCGATGGTTGGCAGCGTCCGCGCAAAGCGCCCAAGGTTTAAGCCAGCAGTTCAGGATTTACGGAGAAGGTTATGTGCGGAATTGTGGGTGCCATTGGCGAACGAAATATCACGGATGTGCTGATCGAAGGTCTGCGTCGGCTGGAATATCGTGGCTATGACTCGGCGGGTCTGGCGGTGATTCATGGCGGTGCCATCGAGCGGGAGCGCCAGCCGGGTAAGGTGCAGGCGCTGGCGGATGCGTCGCATGCCAGTGGCGTTAGCGGCCAGATCGGTATCGCGCATACGCGCTGGGCCACGCACGGTGCGCCGACGCAGGGCAACGCGCATCCGCACCAGTCGGGTGATGTGGCGGTGGTGCACAACGGCATCATCGAGAACTACGAGGCGCTGCGCGAGCAGCTGCAGGCCGAGGGCTTTGTGTTCACCTCGCAGACCGACACCGAGGTCGTGCCGCATCTGATCCAGTCCGAGTTGAAAAAGGGTGGCGATTTCATGGCGGCGGTGCGGCGTGCCGTGGCGCAGCTGCATGGCGCGTTTGCGCTGGGCATCGTGCGAGCGTCCGAGCCGGAGCGTCTGCTGGCGGTGCGTCAGGGTTCGCCGCTGGTGGTCGGTCTGGGCATCGGCGAGAACTTCATCAGCTCCGATCAGCTCGCGCTGCTGCCGGTGACCAATCGCTTCATCTATCTGGAAGAAGGCGACTTTATTGAGCTGAAGCGCGATCAGGTCACGATCTGGGATTCCAGCGGCGCGGTCATCGCACGCAAGGCCGTGGAGCTGGATGCCACCGTGCACGCCAGCAGCAAGGGCGCGTACAAGCACTACATGCTGAAGGAAATTTACGAGCAGCCGGTGGCGATTCAGCGCACGCTGGCCGGTCGCGTCAGCAATGGTCAGGTCGCGGTCGATGCCTTCGGCCCGCAGGCCGCCGAATTGCTGGCGAAGGCCAAGCACATCCAGATTCTGGCTTGCGGTACCAGCTATCACGCCGGCTTCGTGGCCAAGTACTGGTTCGAGGCCATCGCGGGCGTGTCCTGCCATGTGGAAGTGGCCAGCGAATTCCGCTACCGCACCACCGTGTTGCCGGCGGATACGCTGCTGGTCACCATCTCCCAGTCCGGCGAGACCGCCGATACGCTGGCGGCGCTGCGCGAAGTGAAGTCGCGCGCGCTGGGCTCGCTGTGCATCTGCAATGTGCCGACCTCGACGCTGGTGCGCGAGTGCGACATGGCGTTCATCACGCATGCCGGGCCGGAAATCGGCGTGGCATCGACCAAGGCGTTTACCACGCAGCTGGTGGCGCTGATGTTGCTGGTGCTGGCCACAGGTCGTCGCCAGGGTCGGCTCAGCGTGGAGCGCGAGCGTGACATCGTGACGCAGCTGACCGGCCTGCCGGCGCTGCTCGATGAAGTGCTGGCGATGGATCAGGCCATCGAGCGCATTGCCGCCGAGTTCGGCGACAAGCATCACACCCTGTTCCTGGGCCGTGGCGCGCAATACCCGGTGGCGATGGAGGGCGCGCTCAAGCTCAAGGAAATCTCGTATATCCACGCCGAAGCCTACCCAGCTGGCGAGCTCAAGCACGGCCCGCTGGCGCTGGTGGATCAGGACATGCCGGTGGTGGCGGTGGCAC
>CALEYY010000089.1 GCA_937928295.1 uncultured Moraxellaceae bacterium | reverse complement strand
TGCCGCCGTGATCGGCCGAGCGCATGACATGGGCTGTGGTGGAAACACCTTGGGTAATGCGTTGATTGCGCTGCAGTCGTTGCGCCCATTCGGGCGACTTAGCCGCGCTTTGAGGTCCGTCTGAGGAAGGATTGCTGTCGGATGCGTTGCTGCTAGAAGAGCCAACGGCGCTTCGCACACCGCGTTGCACCGCAGCAGCGCCTGAGCGCGCGACATTAGCGATACCAGCCGCTGCGCCACGCCAACCGCCATCGGTGGTGGCAGCACCAGCGCTATAGGCATCACGAGCGCCACCGGCCATGGAGCTGGCTGATTTCACGGCCGAGCCACCAACGGAGCCGGCCAGCTTGGCTCCTCCCATGGCGGCAGCACCTGCACCGGCAGCAATACCGGTTGCGCCCAGCGCTGCACCAGCCGCAGCACCGGCACCCAATTGCGGAGCACCGGCAATCAGGCCACTGGCAATGCCCGGCCCGAAGATCCCCAGCGCAAACAGCGAGAGCGAAGCCAACATGATGGCCAAGGCTTCATCAATGGAAGGCTCTGCGCCTTGAGGCGCTTGGAACTCACCAAAGATCGTCGAGCCGATACCGATGATCACGGCCAGCACCAGCACCTTGATGCCCGAGGAGACGACATTGCCGAGCACCCGCTCGGCCAGAAAGGCCGTCTTGTTCCAGAGCGCAAACGGCACCAGCACGAAGCCGGCCAAAGTGGTCAGCTTGAACTCGATCAGCGTGACGAACAGCTGCACCGCGAGCACGAAGAAGCTGATGATGACGATGACCCACGCGAAGAACATCACCGCGATGGTGTCGATGTTCATGAAGAAGTCGGGGAACCCGGAGAGCTGTTTGATGTGCGCCATGATTGGTCGGCCAGCATCGATGCCGACCTCGGCCAGCCGCCCCGGCTGTAGCAGTTGGGCCTGCGTCATGTTGCTGCCAGACGCCACCAGCCCCAGACCCGAGAACGAGTTGAAGATGATCCCGGCCAAGCTGTTGAAGTTGCCGATGATGAACGCGAAGGCACCGACATAGAGGATCTTCTTGAGCAGCTTGCTCAATACCTCATCGCCACCCATGGCCCAGAACAAGCCGGCCAGTGTCATGTCGATGACGATCAAGGTGGCACTGAGCCAGGCTACCTCGCCGCCCAACAGGCCAAAGCCGGAATCAATGTAGCGTGAGAACACATCGAGAAAGCGGTCAATGACCCCGATGTCATTCATGGCGAACTCCACCACCCGGCGTGTAGCGCGTCTTGCCATCGCCCCAGAAGCGGCGATGCTGCGCTTCACTGACGATCACACAGACTCGCTCATCCAGCGTGTCGCGCTCCAATCGGCATTTCTTCTGCAACGCTTTCAGCTCGTCAGGATGAGCCACGAGATACTCCACCGTGATATCCGGTGCCGGCTGGCTGCAGCCAACCAGCCCGATAGCCCCCGACATGAAAAGAGACAGGCACAACGCAAGATGGCGGGTCGTCATGATCCGGCACTCCTTAACGGTTGTAGAAGTTCACGGCGAACGGCGTGTAGCGCGTGCTGTCGCTGTGAAAGCGTTGGCGCACCTCGCGGGCACGCTCTTCAGCGGCAACCGTGCGAGCTTGCTCAAGGGCGGCTGCCCGCCCCTGTGTGATTTGCAGCTGCTGCGCCTGAATTGACTGGCGTGCCTGCAAGGCGAGCAGCTGATTAGTCGCCTGAGTCGCTTGCAAGCTGCCGACGGCACCTTGGCTCTGCGCCACTAAGTCGGTCAGCACCGACTCATCCGCCGCAAAGTTCTGCGCGGCCTGCGCCTGCATTTGCATGGAGGTGCGCAAGGCTTGCAGCGAGTTGCTCCAGCGCTCGCGCGAGTCAGCGGCCATACGGCTGCCCGAGACCGTGCCGGCATAGGCTTCGGGGTACAAACGCGCAAAGGTGCTGTCGGCCTGTGAGACCTCGTAGGTCAGCCCTTGCGCTTGCTGGATCAGGCGATTGGTCGTCGCCAGTGTCGATTGCAGTCGGCCGCTGGCGTTGTAGTTCAGACCACGCAGGTTTTTGGCCTCGTTACTCAGCATCTGCGCTTCGTTTTGCAGCTGCCGAATCTGGTTGTTGATCTGTTCCAGCGTGCGAACGGCTGTCAGCAGGTTCTGGGTGAAATTGCTAGGATCAAAGACCGTGATCGCGGCGGCCGGTTGCGACAGGCCCAGTGCGATCACGAGGGATAACGCGAGACGAGTTTTCATGAGGACTTCTCCGAAGCGTGGGGATAGCGGGCCAACAGGTCTGCGGCCCAAGTCAGCCCGGCATGACGCAGCCAGGCCAAGGCAAAATCAGCGGGATCGATGACGCCTTGGAAGGCGTTCATGGTTTTCTGGTGTTGGGGATTGGACGCACCGGCAAAGGCCAGCGTGACTGGGCCGAGGCCCAGCTCGAATACGCGGTTGCCGAGACGGGACTGGTAGTAGTACTCGCGCTTGGGCTCAGCCCGCGCGATCAGCTGAATCTGTCGAGCATTGAGGCCAAAGCCTTCGTAGATCTCCCGCAGCTGCGGCTCTACCGCCTGCGGGTTGGGCAGGAAGATGCGACTCGGGCAGCTTTCAATGATGGCTGGGGCGATGGTGGAGCGCTGGATGTCGGCTAGTGACTGCGTGGCAAAGATCACCGACACATTTCGTTTGCGCAGCGTCTTGAGCCATTCGCGAATGCGACCGGCAAAAGCCGGATCATCGAGAAACACCCACGCTTCATCGAGGATCAGCAGTGTCGGCTGACCATCGAAACGCTCTTCCAATCGCTTGAACAGATAGCTCAGCACCGGCAGCACGACGGCTGGGCTGTGCATCAGCTCTTCCATCTCGAAGCACTGCACATCGGACAGCGCGAGCCGGTCGGCGTCAGCATCAAGCAAGCGACCAAAAGGACCGCCCAAGGTGTAGGGCTGCAAAGCCTGACGCAGTGGATTGGATTGCAGCAGCACCAGCAAGCCGGTCAGCGTGCGCTGCTCCAACGGTGCACTGGCGAGACTGCCCAGCGCCGACCAGAGTGCGTCCTTGACCTCGGGCGTGACCACCACGCCCTCATGCAGCAGCAGTCCGGCCAACCACTCGGCGGCCCAGCTGCGCATGCTGTCTTCATCAATGCGCGCCAGTGGCTGGAAGGCAATCGCGCCATCCTGCCCTAGGTCATAGTGATCACCACCGAGGCCGAGCACGGTGGCACGGGCGGAGCCGCCCTTGTCAAAGACGAACAGGCGTGAGCCCGGATAGCGCCGGAACTGCAGCATCAGTGTCGCCAGCAACACCGACTTGCCCATGCCGGTCGGCCCCACCACCAGCGTGTGACCGACATCACCGACATGCGTGACCAACCGGAATGGTGTCGCACCATCGGTACGCGTCACGATCAACGGCGGCGCATCGAGATGCTCATTACGCTCAGGGCCGGCCCAAACCGCCGAGATCGGCAATAGGTGCGCCAGATTGAGCGTCGAGATCAGCGGCTGCCGAACATTGGCGTAGGCATGACCCGGTAATGACGATAACCACGCATCCACGGAATTCAGGGTTTCCGTAATAGTGACAAAGCCCCTGCCCTGAATCGCGCGCTCGATGGCGCGAATTTTCTCGTCAGCTGCAACCGGGTTGGTATCCATGACCACCACCGTGGCGGTGACATAGCCGAAGGCGACTTCGTCGCTGCCCAGCTCCTGCAAGGCGGCATCGGCGTCTGCCGCCTTGTTGTCGGCATCCGAATCCACCAGCGGGCTCTCTTGCTGAAAGACGGATTCCCGTAAAAGCGTGAGTACGCCTTTACGCTTGGCAAACCACTGCCGGCGCAAACGCACCAGCTCACTTTCCGCCTGCGACTTGTCGAGGCAGAGAAAGCGCGTGCT
>CALEYY010000088.1 GCA_937928295.1 uncultured Moraxellaceae bacterium | reverse complement strand
CGCCGGCGAGCAGCGCGGTGGCTTCGTCGAACTGGCGATGGCAGGTGGGCTGGCCTCGGCGCAGGTCATCGTCATCCATGCAGGGCAGGTCGTCGTGCGCCAGCGAGTAGCCGTGAATGCATTCCACGGCGAGCGCTGAGCTGTCGGCCATCGCCCAATCACCACCCACGGCGAGGCTGGCGCCCCAGGCCAGTGCTGGCCGCACGCGCTTGCCGCCGTTCTGCATGGCGTAGGCAATGGCCGCGATGAGGCGGGCGTCGAGCGTGTTCTGCTGCGCCAGGAAGGCTGTGAAGGTGTCGGTGAAGCGAGCCTGGGAGGCGCGCAGCAGGGCGGGTAGGGCTGTCGGGGTGGCGATCATGTGGGCGCTCGTGTTGCGGCGCGGGTCAGGCGTCGTCACGCGCGGGGGCGAAGGCACTGAGCTCGACGCTGCCATCGGCACGGGCCAGCAGCATCTGCACTTTCTGCTCGGCCTGATCCAGCGCCTGCTGACACTGGCGAGTGAGCTTCACGCCCGACTCGAACGCCTGCAGGGCAGCTTCCAGCGACAATTCGCCCGACTCCAGCTGATGCACTTGCTGTTCGAGCTCGGCCAGGGCCTTCTCGAAATCGATGGCGGCAACAGGGGCGGTAGACATGGCGAAGCTCCGTGATTCAGAACGCGAACGGTAGCGACTGACCGCCTGCTGGTCAATCGCTCCGGCACAGGCGTTCTGCGGTGCAGCGCCGCTGCTGCTAGAAGCTGATGCGGATGCCGATCACGCCGCCCCGACTCGGTGCCGGGGCGACATCCTTGATAAACGAGGTCGAGCGCCGGATATCGTCGTTGAGCAAGTTCGTGCCGCGCAGGAAAAGGCTGGCGCGTCCAAAGCCGATACGCTGCGGGATGGCGTAGCTGAGGTCGGCATTGAGCAGGTTGTAGCCGTCGGTCTCGGTTTCAAAGCTGCTGCCGACGCGATCCTGGCGCGCGGCATGAGTCAGGCTCAGGTTGCCACTGTAAGGGCCGCGATGGCCATGCAGACTGACGCCGACGCGATACGGCGGCAGGCGCGGCACGGCGTTGCCATCGGCCAGTTTGCCACGCACGCCATCGGTGAACAGGCGGGCATCGACTTTTTGCGCCGGTGTGTCTTGCAGTGCCCAGGTCACGGCGGCCTCGTAGCCATGGAAGCGTGCGCCCTGCTGGGCGTAGCTGATCTGGTTGAAAGTCTCGGTATCAACCAGCACGGGGCTTTGATCCTGAGCATAAATGTAGTCTTGCACGCGCTTGGCGTAGAGGCTGGCCTCGTAAGTCAGTGCGCCAACATGATGATCAATGCCCAGATCGACATTCAGCGCGCGCTCTTTCTTCAGATTGGTATCACCGACTTCAAGCGTGCCGGTGGCCACATGGGTGCCGAAGGCATAAAGCTCTTCCGAGGCCGGCGCGCGCTCGGCATGCGTGATCGCGGCCTTGAGATGGGTGTCGTCACTTATGGGGTAAACCGTGCCCAAAGACAGGCTGACCGGTGTAAAGCGGCGCGCGCGATTATCGGGGGTGGTGCGAGGAATGTTGTCTAGCGGATCTGTCGGGTCACCGGCCTCAATTTCGTTAGCACCGACTCCCGGCTCATGACGCACGCTGTCCACACGAGCGCCGATTTCCAGTTTGCCCAGCGCAGTCTCGCGTTCCTCCACCACAAAAACGCCGAGCTGCTTGGTGATGACGGTGGGCACATAGGCCTCCTCGCCATTGGCGGCAAAATCGCGATGCCCTAGCTGCAGCCCGATCACGCCACGAAAGCCCGCCACCGCCTTGTGTACGGCCTCGACCCGCGCCTGATATTCGTCATTGTTGAAGACGGTGCCGGGCACGCCGGGCGCTTCAAATTCGGTGTGCTGATACTGCGCGCTACCGACCCGCAGCTTGACCGACTCCAGGCCACGCGCAGGGTCGCGCAGCACCACCTGGCCATCAACACGATCCTGCTTCATGTCGATGAATGCCGTGTTTTCGTTGGGCAGGCCATAGGTATTTTCATAGCGCGACAGGGCGATGCCGGCGCTGTTGCCGTTGTCATCGACATGGCTGTACGAGATCGCGCCGTTGCGCAGCGCGGTGTCGCTATTGGGCAGCCGGCGATTGCTGCCGCTGCCATCAACATGGCTGTTGCCGGGAATGCGATAGTCGTCGCTGCGTGTCTGCGTCATGTCGAAGTGCAGCTGGTGGTTGCCGATGCCGTAGTTCAGGTCAGCCGCCACCTGGTTTTCCTGCGCCACACTGCCGGCACTGGCCTCGACCGCCCCCGACCAGCCGGCCAGCACTTCCGTGGCCAAACGGCTGTCGCTGACATTGACCGCGCCGCCGGTGGCGCTGCTGCCGTAGAGCAGGGTGGCCGGGCCTTTCAGCACTTCGATCTGGCGCGCGATCAGCGGGTTGATCGCCACCGCATGGTCGGGGCTGAGGTTAGACACATCCATGGCACCGACGCCGTTGCTCAGCACATCCACGCGCGGGCCGGCCTGGCCGCGAATCACCGGCCGTCCGGCACCGCTGCCGAAGTCCGTGCTCGACACGCCCAGCTCCTGCGCCAGCGTCTGCCCGAGCGTGGCCTGGCGCTTGTTGTCCAGCGTTTCGCCGGCCAGCACCAGCGCCGGCTGCACCATCTCGTCGGCGGTGCGGCCGAGCGGGTTGGCGGTGATGGTGATTTCCATGAGCTGGGCGGTTTCGCTGGATGCGGCATCGTCAGCGTGGGCGTTCATGACCAGTGCGAGCGAGGCGGCAATTGGGAACAATTTGAAGTGGCGATGAGGCGTGGGCATGATCAGGGCTCGGTGAATTGAATTGTTATAATATAACCAAATCAACATTGACAGCAAGCCGCTCTTGCCTTGCCTGCGCGCTTCAGCACGCTATGATGGCGCATCATTGAAATCGCGGAGGCGGGCGTGACGGTCGATAGTCGAGCACTGACGGAATTGAAGGCGATTCGCGCGGCGTGTCAGCGCCGTGTCAAACGAAGTGCCTGGGCCTCGGCGGGCGCGGCGGCGATTCCGGTGCCGCTGCTGGATGTGGTGGTCGATGTCGGTCTGCTGATGAAGCTCATCCCCGAAATCAATCAGGCTTTTGGTTTGCAGCCCGAGCAAATCGAGGCAATGTCTGACGAGACCCGCTTGCAGGTGTGGAAGCGCCGAGCCGAGCGCGGCAGCGAGCTGATCGGCATTGTGGTGACCCGCGAGCTGATCAAGCGCAGCGTGCAGGGCCTGGGCACGCGCCTAGTGGCACGACAAATCACCAAGTTCATTCCCCTTGGCGGCCAGATCGTGTCGGCCACCATCGGCTACTGGGTCATGCGCCGGCTGGCGATGACGCATGTGGATGACTGCTTTGAGGTGGCCTGCACGGCGCGTGGCATCACGACGGCCACCGCCAAGGCCTGACAAGCTGCCCGACGATTTGACGAGAGATGGACATGAGCGTTGAGATAGCAAGCAAAGACAAGAAGCCCAAGGCGGCAACCATGGCGCGCGCCGAATCAGGGCGGCGTTATCGCGGCGTTAGCGAAGAGGTGCGGCGCACCGAGCGTCGCCAGCGCTTCATCGAGGCCGGGCTGGATGTGTTCGGTGGGCGTGGCTATCACAGCTCCACGGTGCGTAGCATCTGTGCGTCCGCGGGGCTGACTGAGCGCTATTTCTATGAGTCCTTCGAGAACAGCGAAGACCTGCTCTGCGCGGTCTATCACGCTTGTGTGCAGCGCCTGCGCGAGCACATGCTGGCGGCGCTGATCGAGGCACCGAAAGAGCCCGAGCTGATGGCGCGCATTGCGCTGCATCATGTCTTCGAGTGCGTGCGCGAAGACCCTCGCCTGGCGCGTATCTTGTTCATCGAGGTGCTGGGCGTCAGCGCGCGCGTCGATGCCATGTACCGCATCACCGTCGAGGATTTTTCCAGCTTGCTGGTGCGTCTGACCAAGCCCTTGTTCCGTAATGACAGGCTGCCGGCTCCGCTGGATGCTGACATTCTGGCAAATGCCCTGATCGGCGCTATCGTGGCGTCAGCCGGGCGCTGGCTGCTGATGGAGTTCAGCACGCCCATCGATGCCGTGGTTGAGAATCTGAGCACCATCTTTACCGGTGCTATCCGCCAGCTGATTAGCGTGGCGGACGCACATAGTTCATCCGCCGGGTAATGATGCGGGTGCGTCGCTCCAGATAGCGTGTGGAGCGGTGCGCGTCGTAGAAGCGCGGATTCGGCACCATCGCGGCCAATCGCGCGGCCTCGCTGGCAGTCAGCGCCGATGCCGACTTGTGGAAATAATGGCGCGCTGCCGCCTCGGCACCAAACACGCCATCACCCCACTCGATGACATTCAGATAGATCTCGAAAATCCGGCGCTTGCTCATCATCTGTTCCAGCATGAAGGTGATGATGGCTTCCTCGCCCTTGCGCCAGGGCGTGCGCTTGCCGGACAGGAACAGGTTCTTCGCCAGCTGCTGCGAGATGGTCGAACCGCCGGCCACGATGCGGCCCTTCTTCAGATTCTTTTCCCAGGCCGTCTGCATGCCTTCCCAGTCGAAGCCGTCATGCTGCAGGAACTTGGCATCTTCCGAGGCCATCACGGCGCGTTGCAGATTGCGCGAGATGCGGTTGTAGGGCACCCAGCGATGATGCAGCTCGGCATCCGGGTCATCGTCACGCATGTCCGCCAGACGCGCGCTCATGAACGCCGAGCGCGACGGGTTGTGGTCTATCCACCAGCACACATTGGCGAACAGCCAGCCTTGGTAGAGCACGCCTAGGGTGATCGTGATCAGCAGCAGTCGCCAGAGCAGTCGCTTCATGTGCGTCGGGGTCTCAGGCGTGATAAGCCGTGGCGCGCTCAACCTCGGCGCGGGCACCGAGAATGACCGGCACGCGCTGATGCAGGCCGGTCGGGGCGATGTCCATGATGCGTACGCGACCGGTGGTGGCGGCACCGCCGGCCTGCTCGACCAGCCAGGCCATGGGGTTGGCCTCGTACATCAGGCGCAGCTTGCCGCCCTTGCTGGCGGTCTTGCTGTCCAGCGGATACAGGAACACGCCGCCACGGGTCAGGATGCGATGCACGTCGGCGACCATCGAGGCCACCCAGCGCATGTTGAAGTCCTTGCC
>CALEYY010000087.1 GCA_937928295.1 uncultured Moraxellaceae bacterium | reverse complement strand
GGTCCTGGCGCAGCTTGTCCTGCTGCGTGGCAACACCGGTGGCGCAGTTGTTGAGATGGCAGATGCGCAGGTACTTGCAGCCCAGCGCGATCATCGGCGTGGAGCCGAAGCCGAAGCTCTCGGCACCGAGGATGGCCGCCTTGACGACATCGAGACCGGTCTTCAGGCCACCGTCGGTCTGCACGCGAACCTTGCCGCGCAGATCGTTGGCGCGCAGTGCCTGCTGGGCTTCGGACAGGCCGAGTTCCCACGGCGAGCCGGCGTAGTGAATCGAGCTCAGTGGCGACGCAGCCGTGCCACCGTCATAGCCGGAGATGGTGATGAGGTCGGCATAGGCCTTGGCGACACCGGCGGCAATCGTACCGACGCCCGGCTCCGACACCAGCTTCACCGATACCAGCGCGCGCGGATTGACCTGCTTGAGGTCGAAAATCAGCTGCGACAGGTCTTCGATCGAGTAGATGTCGTGATGCGGCGGCGGCGAGATCAGCGTGACGCCCGGCACCGAGTGGCGCAGACGCGCGATCAGCGCATTGACCTTGCCGCCCGGCAGCTGGCCGCCCTCGCCCGGCTTGGCGCCCTGCGCAACCTTGATCTGCAGCACTTCGGCGCTGGCCAGATACGCCGGCGTAACGCCGAAACGACCGGAAGCGACCTGCTTGATCTTGGAGTTCTTGATGGTGCCGTAGCGCACCGGATCTTCGCCGCCCTCGCCCGAATTCGAGCGACCACCGAGCGTGTTCATGGCGATGGCAATCGACTCATGCGCTTCCGGCGACAGCGCGCCCAGCGACATGCCGGCGGAATCGAAACGCTTCAGGATCGCGGTCAGCGGCTCCACGGCATCAATCGCCAGCGGCTGATCAGCCACCTTGAGCTTGAGCAAGTCACGAATGGTCGCGACCGGACGCGTGTTGACCAGATCGGCATAGGCCTGATAGTCGGCGTAGTCGCCCGAGCGCACAGCGGTGTGCAGCGTGTTGATCACATCCGGGTTGAAGGCGTGATATTCCTTGCCATAGACGAATTTGAGCAGGCCGCCCT
Source organism: uncultured Moraxellaceae bacterium (assembly GCA_937928295.1). Classification (GTDB taxonomy): domain Bacteria; phylum Pseudomonadota; class Gammaproteobacteria; order Pseudomonadales; family Moraxellaceae; genus Perlucidibaca. The sequence continues at coordinate 5,105 of CALEYY010000087.1, read as the reverse complement.
GATCCAGCGACTTGCGTGCCTTCCAGGCATCGTCGGCGAGCAGGCGCTGATCGCCTTCGATATCGGCAAAGTTGGCGCCCTGAATACGGCTGGGCACACCCTTGAAGCAGGTTTCCACGACCACGCTGTCCAGCCCGACGGCTTCGAACAGCTGCGCACCACGGTAAGAGGCAATCGTGGAGATGCCCATCTTCGACATGATCTTCAGCAGACCCTTGTCGATGCCCTTGCGGAAATAGCCCTGCGCTTCCAGCGGATCGCCGAGGATCTCGCCGTTGCGCGCCATGTCGGCAATGATGTCGTAGGCCAGATACGGATACACGGCGCTGGCACCGAAACCGATGAGCACGGCGAAGTGATGCGGGTCGCGGGCAAAACCGGTTTCCACAATGATGTTGGCATCGCAGCGCCAGCCAGCATTCATCAGGTGATGATGCACGGCACCGGTCGCCATCAGCGCGCTGATCGGCAGGAAGCCGGGCTGGATGGCACGGTCAGACAGCACCAGCTGCGAGCGACCGGCGCGCACGGCAGCTTCAGCCTGCGCACAGATACGCTGGATGGCGGCCTGCAAGCCTTCGCTTTCAGCGTAATTAAGATCGATGACCTCGAAGCCGTAACCCGGCAGATCAATCTGCTTGAGCTGGGCGAACTTCGAGTGCGACAACACCGGGCTCGACACGATGACGCGACGGGCATGCTCCGGCGTCTCTTCGAAGATGTTCATCTCCGGGCCGAACGCGGTTTCCAGCGACATCACGATGGCTTCGCGCAGCGGATCGATCGGCGGGTTGGTGACCTGCGCGAACTGCTGACGGAAATAGTCGGCCTGATGACGCACACGACGCGACAGCACCGCCATCGGCGTGTCGTCGCCCATCGAGCCCACAGCTTCCTGACCGGACTCGGCGAGCGGACGGATGATCTGGTCGCGCTCCTCGAAGGTGACCAGGAACATCTTCTGATAGGTGTTCAGGCTGTTGCGATCGATATTGCCGAGCAACGACTTTTCTAGCTCGCTGTCGGTCTCGACGCGACGCGCTTCCTGACGCAGCCACTGCTTGTAGGGCTGGGCATTCTTGAGCAGGTCATCGACGGCGTTGTTGTCGAGCAGCTCGCCCTTCTGGGTATCGATGGCGACAATCTTGCCCGGCCCGACACGACCCTTGGACACGACATCTTCCGGCTTGTAATCCCAGACGCCGATTTCCGACGCCAGCGTGATGTAGCCGTTCTTGGTGATGACCCAACGCGCCGGACGCAGACCGTTACGGTCGAGCATACACACAGCATAGCGACCATCGGTGATAACCAGACCGGCCGGGCCGTCCCAGGCTTCCATATGCTTAGCGTTGTACTCGTAGAACGCACGCAGATCGGCGTCCATCGACTCCACATTCTGCCAGGCCGGCGGCACCAGCATGCGCAGGGCACGGAACAGGCCCATGCCGCCACCGAGCAGGATCTCCAGCATGTTGTCCATGGACGACGAGTCGGAGCCGGTGCGATTGACCAGCGGCGTCAGCTCGGTGAGGCCGGGCAGATCCGGGTGCGTGAACTTCGGCGTACGCGCCACGGCCCAGTTGCGGTTGCCGCTGACGGTGTTGATTTCGCCGTTGTGCGCGAGGTAGCGGAACGGCTGCGCCAGCGGCCAGCGCGGCAGCGTGTTGGTCGAAAAGCGCTGGTGGAACACGCAGATATGCGTTTCCAGACGCTCGTCGCCGAGATCCTTGTAGAACACCGGCAGGTCGGCCGGCATCACCAGGCCCTTGTAGGAGATGACCTGGGTGGACAGCGTGGTGACATAGAACAGCGGATCGGTCTTCAGCTGCTGCTCGGCACGGCGGCGTGCCAGGAACAGCTTGCGATTGGCCGTTTCTTCATCGAGCGTGCCGGCATTAACCAGAATCTGCTCGAACACTGGCAGCGAACGCAGCGCGATTTCGCCGAGGATGCTGTTGTCGGTGGGCACGGTGCGCCAGCCGGCCAGCGTCAGGCCTTCGGCCTCGACTTCCTTTTTCAGGATGGCGCGGGCGTTGGCGGCCAGAGCCGGGTCGGTATTGAGAAACACCAGGCCGACCGCAAAGGTATCGGTCAGGGTGACACCCAGCTCTTCCTGCGCGACGGCGCGGAAGAAGGCGCGCGGCATGGCCAGCAACAGGCCGCAGCCGTCGCCAGTCTTGCCATCGGCGGCGATGGCACCGCGATGGGTCATGCAGCTGAGTGAATGAATCGCTGTCTGGACCAGATGGTGACTGGTCTCGCCCTTCATCTGTGCGATGAGGCCGAAACCGCAGTTGTCACGAAACTCATCCGGGTGGTACAGACCCGCGTTGACGACCGGCTGCTCTAGCATCAGTTATACCTTGGAAAACAAAGGTTTAAGAATTCTTACGCGCAGGCAAAAACCGCGCTGGGCGCAAAATTGGACGCGTATAGTAGGTGAAAAGGCGATTTCACTCAATTCATGCCGGCCTAATGGCGGCCTCATTTCATGAAATATGCCGTTTTACCCTCACGGATGGAGCAAGTTTCAGGCCAGCTCCCAGCCTTGCCGACCCTACAAGGTATCGACAGGGATGGGCCCCGGAGTCGGATTGACTGGCAGCTGAATCAAATCACCGCGCGATACATCGCCGCTAGCGCTGCCATCCGGCGCTGCGGGTGCCGCCGCAGCATCCGGCTGAGCCGCAGCAGCGGCCTGCGCTGCAAACGCTGCCAATGCTTCGTTCTGGATATGCGCCCAGGCTCGGGGCAGCGGCATCGATGGCAAACCCTCCAGCGCAGCCGCGACTTCGTCAGCCTGCTGGCGTGTCGCGAACTGGCCATAGGTCACCAGATAACGCAGACCGGGTGTTGGCGCATCCACTGTTGGCACCAGCGGCAACACCACATAATGGAACTGGTCTTTGTCACTGCGCGCCGAGAGCAGGTCGCCGATCCGGCGTTCGTCGGCGAATACGGCGACCTGCAAGGTGTAGGAGGTCGCGTCCTGCGTCAGCAGCCAATCCTTGTCGCGATACTGGGCGATGCGCTGAGGAGCGGCAGCTTCGATAGGCACCGGCTGGGCACCGCCATTGTCTTTCACCAACACGGGCAAGGCACCGAAGCTATCGCTGAAACCAGCCTCGCCATAGCCAACATTGGCCAGCACATGCTCGGCAAACAAGGCCTTCACCGGCGCGCTCAGCCATAAGCCCACCACGCCCGCCACAAACGCCAGCAGCAGCGCATTGCCCAGTCGTTGCTGCGATTTCGCCGTTATCATGTAGATACTCCTGCCATCAGTTCGCTCGCGCAACCCGCCACCAAAGTGGCCTGTAAATTCTCGGCAGCAGCCTGATCGGTGACAATGGCATCACCAAGCTGCCTGAGCAGCACCAGACGCAAGCGGCCATCCACATTCTTTTTATCCACCGCCATGTGCTGCATGAAGATGTCGGGAGTCATGCCCGCCGGAGCCGCCACAGGCAGCCCGGCTCGCTCCAGCAGACGCTTAATCCGCGCCACATCCTCCGAGGTCAGCCAGCCTTCACGGCACGACAAATCCGCCGCCAGCAACATACCGGTGCCCACCGCCTCGCCATGCAGCCACTCGCCGTAGCCCATGCCGGTCTCGATGGCGTGACCGAAGGTATGCCCCAGGTTCAGCAGCGCACGAATGTCATTCTGCTCGAATTCATCAGCCGCGACGACCTCGGCCTTGTTGCGGCAGGAGCGCTCGATAGCTTCTGCCAGCAACGCCGGATCGCGCGCCATCAGGCCATCCATGTGCGTTTCCAGCCAGCACAGAAAATCAAGGTCGCGAATCAGCCCGTAATTGATGACTTCCGCCAGCCCCGCCGACAACTCGCGAATCGGCAGCGTACGCAGCACAGCGGTATCCGCCAGCACCACGCGCGGCTGCTGGAAGGCACCGATCATGTTCTTGCCCAGCGGGTGATTGATGCCGGTCTTGCCGCCGACTGACGAATCAACCTGAGACAGCAAGGTCGTTGGCACCTGGATGAAGTCGACGCCACGCTGATAGCAGGCCGCCGCAAAACCGGTCATGTCGCCAACCACACCGCCGCCGAGCGCAATCAAGGTCACTTTACGGCTGAAGCGCGCCTGCAGCAGGCCATCGAAAATCAGGTTGAGATGCTGCCAGTCCTTGAACTGCTCGCCATCCGGCAAGATCACCTCGGCCACCGTCAGACCTGCCGCCGCCAGACTCTGGCGCAAGCTCTGCGCATACAGCGGGGCCACCGTGACATTGCTCACCAGCAGCACCTGCTTGCCGCGAATATGCGGCAGCAGGTAGTCCGCACGAGTCAGCACGCCCTCGCCAATGTGAATCGGGTAGCTGCGGTCGCCCAGCGCGACATCGCCGGGTTTCAATGTGGCCGCGTGTTTGGTCACCGCCTCCGCCTCGCCGGTGAGCGCGGCCTCGGCCACCTCCGGGGTGACGAAGCGGCCGAAGACCTGGCGAATCCGCTCGGTCTCCTGCAGCGCGTCGAGCCGCTCGCGGTACTCCTGCGCGGCGCGCACGTTGCCTTGGCGCAGCAACGAGGTCAGGTGGTGGATGTCGCGGCTGAGGGTCGAGAGCTCGGCGCTGGACGCGATCAGGGCCGGGAGCAGGTAAAAAAATATACTATCAACGTCATTTTAACTCATATGAGCCCCATCCGGGACCCGATCCACGGCTACATCGAGCTGACCAACACCGCCACGACCAGCACGGCAAGCAGCTCCTTCGGCAACACCACTTTGCCGCAAGCATCATCGCCGAGCGCCACCCGGACGCGGTCAAGGCCTACGCCCGGGCCGTGGCGCTGGCGCCGCGCGACGCGGGCGCGTGCGCGCTCAAGGGCGCCCTGCTGACCGAGCTCGGCGAGCCGGAAAACGCCCTGGCCTTTTTCGACCGTTCGCTGGCCGCCGCGCCGAACAACGCCGTCGTGCATTCCAACAGGGGCAACGCCCTGGCCAAGCTGGAGCGGCGCGCCGAGGCGATGGTGCCGGCGACAGCACCTACGGCACACGTCGCACCGCCTGCGCCAGCCAGCGAACTGGCGGGCGCCGATGCTGAAGGTGCCGGCGTCATCAGCGCGCAACCGGCGAGCGTC
>CALEYY010000086.1 GCA_937928295.1 uncultured Moraxellaceae bacterium | reverse complement strand
TAGTAATAGCTTTCGGAGACGATATTTCCCGCGAGTCCAAATGAGAGCCCCATGGTTTTTTCGATATAGTCCGTGAAGTAAAGTGTTCCACTATTATCTATGGCCTTGCCAATGCCTGGGAGTATTCGATCCATGCTTGCTGAGAATAGATGAAAAATACCCATATCTGTATTGCTGCCAACTACATAGTCAACGGATGCTCTGGTCAAGTAAAATTCGGAAAGTGCGGAGAGCATGTTCGCACTGATGTCCATATTTTTGTAGTCGGTGCGAAAAACAACCCCAAAAGCTAGGAGTGCAAAAACCATAGTTACTGCTGGAATAATATAAAACCTCTGTCGTTGAGTGCAGTAAACTATATAGATGATAGTAAATATTCCAAGTATTGTGCCGCGTGCGTTTTGTAGGTAGTCTGAGATAATGAATGGAAGTATCCCGACCAAAAAAATTACAGTACTTTTCCAGTCATCAGGGAATCTGATTTTATAGATAAGGCAAATGGCAATAACGACGCAGTACATCTGACCATAGCGACCTTGTGCTGCAAATGTATCGGTATAGTATTTCATGGCCTCATAGCGCGATCCTTGCAGTAGAGCTAGGCCAGGACCATATTTTAAAAGTATTAGGTAGGCGAAGGGCAGGCATAACAAAAGCAGAAAAATTGATAGCTCGCCAACAATCCCAAGCTTGAATGGAGTGTAGCTAAGTCGCCGCTCTCGACTAGAAATATAAAATACGGCTATTACAGAGAAAGTGTAGTAACAAAGCCAAGATGCCGTAGCTGATGCATCCTCATAAAAAACAAATCCGATTTGTTGTTGACCGGCGGGTGACAGCATGGATCCAAGCACGAGATATGCATAAGCGCTGCCAAAAAGATACAGTAATGGGTTGTAGAGAAAACCCGTGATGTTCGCTGTGCTTTGGGCCAGCCTGATTTTGTAGCTCAGGATACTCAGAAAGACTAAAGTGAGTGCCAGCCCGGCTAGAAGTGTCACTGATTCACTCCAGTCTCTGCAGACCCCACCAGCAAAAACTCCAACAACGCCTTCTGCGCATGCAACCGATTCTCGGCCTCATCCCAGACCACGGCCCTAGGATCATCCAGCATATCTTCCGAGATTTCCTCGCCACGATGCGCCGGCAGGCAGTGCATGAACAGCGCGTCATCGCTGGCCAGATCCATCAGCCTCGGATTGACCTGATACATCGCAAAACGACGCTTGCGCACGCTTTGCTCCGATTCCTGACCCATGCTGGTCCACACATCCGTGGCCACCAGGTGCGCGCCATCGGCGGCATCTTCAGCGGTCTTCACCAGTTCGGCGCAATGCGCGTACTGCTCCAGCAGCTCAGGGTCTGGCTCGAAGCCGTAAGGGCAGGCGATCTTCAGCGTGAAGCCGAACTGATGCGCGGCATGCACATAGCTGTTGCACATATTGTTGCCATCGCCGATCCAGGCGAAGGTGCGGCCGGCCAGCGCGCCACGATGCTCAACAAAGGTCTGTAGGTCGGCGAGCAGCTGGCAGGGGTGATGATCGTCGGTCAGAGCGTTAATCACCGGCACCCGCGAATGCGCGGCAAATCGTTCGATGGTGCTGTGCTCGAAGGTGCGAATCATCACGGCATCGCACATGCGCGAGATGACCCGCGCCGAATCCTCGACCGGTTCGCCGCGACCGAGCTGCGTGTCACGCGGCGACAGGAAGATGGCTGAGCCGCCGAACTGCGCCATGCCGGCCTCGAACGAGACGCGGGTACGCGTCGACGACTTCTCGAAGATCATCGCCAGCACGCGATTCTTCAGCGGTTCGTAGATCACGCCATCACGCAGCATCTTTTTCAGTACGATGGCGCGGTCGAGCACCGCCTGCAGTTCGGCGGGCGTGAAGTCGAGCAGGGTGAGAAAGTGCCGCGTACTCATGCTGCCACCACGCCTTCGGCTTGCAGGAAGTCGCGCACGAGAACGCTGATACGCCGCACCAGTTCATCCGCTTCAGTGGCCGTGATGATCAGCGGCGGCAACAAGCGAATGCGATTTTCGGCGCTGACAATAAGCAGCACGCCGGCATCCCGCGCCAGCGCCACCAGCGCAGTTGCCGATGCCACCGGCAGGATCACACCGATCATCAGCCCCGCACCTTCCACCCGCACGCCCAGCGTGCCCAACTCTTGCAGAAAGCCGTTCATGATGCGCTCGCCCATGCTGGCGGCGTTGGCAATCGGGCCTTTCAGCAACTCTTGGATCGTGGTCAGCGCCGCGCGCGAACCCAGCGGTGTGCCGCCGTAAGTGGTCCCGTGCTTGCCGGGGCTGAACAGGCTGGCAGCCTTCCCGGCGACCAGCGTGGAGCCGATCGGGAAACCATTGCCCAGACCTTTGGCGGTGCTCACCACATCGGGCAGGATGCCGGCGTGCTGATACGCAAAATACTTGCCGGTACGGCCGTTGCCGGTCTGGATTTCATCGACCATGAGCAGCCACTCGTGTTGGTCGCAGAGGTCGCGCAGATCCTTGAGATAGCCGAAGCCGTTGTGCGCGGTACGCACGCCGCTTTCGCCTTGAATCGGCTCGACGAGGATCGCGACGATATTCGGGTTTTCGGCAGCGACTTTGCGGATGGCCTCAATATCATCGAACGGGACGCGCACAAAGCCTTGCACCAGCGGACCGAAGCCTTCCTGGATCTTGGCGTTGCCGGTGGCCGTCAGCGTGGCCATGGTGCGGCCATGAAAGCTGTTTTCCATAACGATGATCGTGGGCACGGCGATGCCTTTTTTGTTGCCGTGCAGACGCGCCAGCTTGATGGCGGCTTCGTTGGCTTCGGCACCGGAGTTGCCGAAGAAGGCGTGCGTCATGCCCGAGACCTGGCAGAGCAGATCGGCCAGCTCTTCTTGCAGCGGCACGCGATACAAATTCGAGGTATGTACCAGCGTTGCGGCTTGATCGGCGATAGCCGCAGCCACCACCGGATTGGCGTGGCCG
>CALEYY010000085.1 GCA_937928295.1 uncultured Moraxellaceae bacterium | reverse complement strand
CAGCAAGGCATGCTCAGATGCTTGTCGCCTACGCTGGAGCATTGACCCATCATCAGCGCAGACGACACTTTGGAGGCCGGCACCTTTGTCATGGCATGCGCTTGGCAGATCGTGAAGATTGCCAGCAGCAGTGCCATGGTGAGCGCGATGTGTCTGCGCAAGTTGCCTGTCATCGTGGAGCCTCGCGCCGAAGCGCTTTCGTTAATATGAAGCTAGCGTAAAGTCTATAGCCCACTATAGAGTCAAGGCATCTGCGAAAAGTTTTTCAATTATTTTTAGGGGGCGTCGTCATGAATGCGCACAAGATCGGCTATGCCGCCCATCAATCCGGCTTCAGCGTAGGCACAGTGCGCTACTACGAGCGAGAAGGGCTGCTCAATTCGGCGTATCGAAGCGATGCCGGTTATCGCCTCTACAACGATGCCGATATCGAACGCCTGAAGTTCATCCGCAAGGCCAAGTCACTCGGATTCACCCTGGAAGACATCGCCGAGCTGCTAAGACTTCAAGAGGGTGGTGGATCACAAACCCAGGTCAGAGAGCGTGTGCGCGAGCGCCTAGCGGATCTGGATCATAAAATCCTTCATCTGACCTTCATTCGAGAGGCCTTGGCGACTTTGGAGCATCAATGCGCCGGCTGCGGCCCAATCAGCGACTGCGCCATCATTGATGGCGTGAAGTCGCTCTCCTTGCCTGAGTCCTGAGCCCGCTCAAGCATCGGTGACCTATCGCTCACTCGCCATGCCGGGCATAAGTCGTAGCCACTTCACCGCTGAAGAGCAACGTCTCGTAGGGCATGCGTTTATCCCCCACTTCCATACCCGGTGAACCTACGGGCATACCGGGCACTGCCAGCCCCTGAGCCTTAGGCTTCTCTTGTAGCAGTCGCTTGATGTCTGCAGCCGCGACATGCCCTTCGATCAGGTAGCCACCGACCGTGGCGGTATGGCAGGACGCAAAGCGCGCCGGGATACCCAAGCGCGACTTGACGGCATTCATGTCCTCTTCGTCGCGGACCTCGACAGCAAAGCCTTCAGCCTTGAGGTGGTCAACCCACTTGCCACAGCATCCGCAGGTCGGGCTTTTGTGAACCACGATGGTATTAGCCGCCGCTTGGGCTATTGGCTGGGGAGCCTCTTCAGAAAGCAGACTGAGAGCCCCCAAACCGCCAATGATCAAGACCAGCAGGCCGATGGCCCAGAATGTGTTGCGTGATCGACTCATGGTGTCATGCCGTCCTCAGTATGCTCCGCGTGACTACTCATGGGCTCCGCGCGGGCCGTCAAAATCTGGTACTGGGTTTCGTCCAGCTGCGGCAGCTTCTGCAAAAATGCCACCATGGCCCAGATCCTCGAATCATCATGGGTTTTGCCCCAAGCCGGCATACCGGAAGCCTTGATGCCGTGCTTAATGATCCAGAACTGGCGGGCAGCACTGGTTGCTGCATCGCCATGATCATCACCGCCATGGCCATGTTCGGATGCGCTCATGGCCAGATTGGGTGGCCGAGGATACAAACCCATGGCCATGTCAGAGCTTTTCACACCGGGCTTGAGATGGCAGCCCGCGCACATGTCATTGTAATCCGCGCCCCCACTGAGCAGCATCTGAGCATCATCGAGAGGCGGTACGGCAATGTCTTTGCTGCGCACACCAATCGACCGTTCACGCAAGGTCTCCAAGGCCCAGTAGACCGGCTTGGTGTGCTCGTCATCCGCTCCCATGGAATAGATGCCGGAGTAGAGGAAACCCAGCCCTACCAGCGCACCGAGAGCGCCCAGCCCCAACAAGATCTTCAGCGTTTTCATGAGTCAACTCCTGCTTTAGCCGCCATGATTTGAGTGATCCATGCCTGGCATATCGGGCATGCTTTCCCGTGCGGCAGGCGGCTTCTGTCCAGGTGCGCCATAGGGATTTCGCCGTACAGGCTCGCCAAAGTCAGGGCTCTTGCTGACACGCCGGGCAATCTTGTCCTTGGGGTAGCGATACCAGCCGGGATCGGTGAAGTCGTTGCTTGGCTGGTTATCGCGGACCTTGACTATGGTGAACATGCCGCCCATTTCGATGGGACCGAACTGACCTTCGCCCGCCATCATCGGCAGCGTGTTTTCTGGCCCCTTCAGGCCCATGGCGACATGACCACTGTGCTCGCTCATGCCATTGCGCCCCATCGCGCCATAGCCCGGCAACATTTTGCGAATCTCAGCCTCGACACCGGACTGATCGACTCCAGCTGGGTTGGGAATCCCATGACCCATCGGGCCCATGGTGTGGTGAGACATGTGACAGTGCAGCGCCCAATCACCCGGCTCGGTGGCAACAAACTCGATGTCGCGCATCTGGCCCACACCAACAATCTCAGTCACTTCTCTGCGCCACTGGGCTTTCGGCCAGCGCCCAGCATCAGTGCCGGTGACCCAGAAGGGGTTGCTGTGCAAATGGATGGGGTGATTCCACATCGACAAGTTGCCGATACGAATGCGCATGCGCTCGCCAGTACGCATGACCAGAGGATCAATCGCCGGAAAAACCTTGCTGTTGAAGGACCAAAGGTCGAAATCCTGCATCACGGAGGGATCTGGCCGATAAGTGCCTGGGTGCATCGCCCAGTTGTGCAGCAAGAAAGCGTAGTCCCGATCAATGGGAACTTCTTCTCCAGCTTTGGGATGGATGATGAACAGTCCCATCATGCCGAAAGCCATTTGGGTCATTTCATCCGCATGTGGGTGGTACATGTGGGTGCCGTGCTGCTTGAGTGTGAACTCGTAGACAAAGGTCTCTCCGGCCCTGATCGGTGGCTGATTCAGACCCGATACCCCGTCATAGCCAGCCGGCAGATCAATCCCATGCCAATGCACGCTGGTCGGTTCGCCCAGCCGGTTGGTCACGAAGATCCGGACACGATCACCTTCAACAACCTCCAGCGTCGGTCCTGGTGTGGTGCCGTTATAACCCCAGCACTTGGCACGCGAGCCCGGCGCGAACTCGTGTTCGATCTCTTCAGCAACCAGATGGAACTCTTTGACCCCGCCGTTCATCTTGTAGGGCAGCGTCCAGCCATTGAGGGTGCGTACCGGCAGATAACCCTGGGCATGCCGCTTGGCTTTGGCCGCGACTGGGCTCGGCGTTGCCGGCATGCTGGCCATGCTCATGCCAGACATCCCCTCCATGCTGGACATGTCATGACTCATGGGCTGGGCCGAGGCATTGCGAGCAGCCCCTGCCAGCAGGCCGACACCGCCCACACCCGCCCATTGCAGCAAATCTCGTCGAGAAATCATTAGTGGCCTCCGTGCTCCGGCATTGTCATGTCATTGCCCATACCGGGCATCTTGCTGTGATCCATGGGTGCAGCTTTGTCGTCGGCTGGCTTCTGAGTAGGCATGCATTTCATGTGCATCGCCTTCATGACTGGGTCATTCATATCCATCTGTGCCATGTCCATTTTGGCCATCGAGGCACAGTCTGGGCCGGCTTTGTTGGCAGCCGCTTGTGCAGCATGCATGGCGGGGTCATGAGCAAAGACGCTCTGGGTGGCCAGCAGTAGGCCAGCAATCAGTGTGGTACGGGTTGAGATATTCAAGATGTAGCTCCTTGGCGTTCAGTTGTCGTGAGTGACGTTTCAATGACCTTGGTGAGGCGATGTGGTGGGCGTTGTTTCAGGTGCAGGTGCTGGGGTTGATTCCATAGCGCCCATGTCCGTCATGCTGCCGTGACTCATGCCACTCACACTGTTCATGTCATGGCCAGTCGTAACAGGCGGCTTCGGCGGCGTAGAAGCACCATGTTGACTGTGATCCATGCCTTCCATGCTCATGCCCTCCATCGCCGACATGTTGTGGCCCGCATGGCCCGCGCCTGTAGGGGCGTTTTCCGGCAGAACAACTGGGCTTATGCTGAGCGCCCCAATACGAACATCGCTGGGCAATGCGCCCCCGACAGCCCTGGCCAATCCCACACGCGCCTGCCAGTAATCACGCAAGGTCGCCAGATAGCCCTCATAAGCGCTGTATTCCTCACGCTTGGCCAGCAGCAGCTCGAACTGCCCCACGATCATGTAGTTCTGCAGCTCCTGTGTCCGAGCCACGATGGCCTCGCGCTGCGGAATGAGCCCACGCTGGTGGCGCAAGACACGGCTTCGGGCAGAAACCATACGGGCATAAGCTTTGGAAATACCGTTGGCGACCTCGCCTTCCAGCAAGGCAACAGCGGCCTTGGCTCGCTCCTGCAAAGCCTCTGCGCGTAAAACACCACTGCCGGACTTGCCGAAGATTGGCAGTTCAAAAGCCACCGTCGGCCCGAGAGAGCGTGAGCGATCAAAGTCACGCTCGCCCTCGATGCCAATCTCCAGAAAAGGCACCCAGCGCAAAGCTCTGGCCAGCCCTAGAGCATCCGTCGAGCGCTCGACCCGCATGCGCTCGACGACCAGATCGAGGCGCTGCTTCAAACCGAGATCGATCAGCTCCTGTGGCGCCGACTCATCAGCCACCGGCAACGGAAGGCGCGCCTCCAGATGCCATGATGTGTTGGTGGACAGACCCATCAAGGTATTCAGTGACACCCGCGCCGACTCCGCTTCAGCCTGCGCAGCTTCCTGATCCAACTCGGCCTGCTCAGCCGCCGCCTGTTCGCGCGCCAGCTCCAAGGCATTGATGTTTCCTGCGTCATGAAAGCGATTAGCCAGCTCGGCCGATGCACGCGCGGCTCTGGCGATCACGGTGCGCATCTGGGCGATCTGGGCACTGCCAACCGCCTCGAAATAAGCCTGGTTCACATCAGCCGCCAGGCTTTGCAGCGCAAAGGCTGCTTCTGCCTGTCGATTGATCATCTCCGCCTTGGCCAAGCGACCACGGCTGCGAATGAAGAGTAGGTCAGTGAAGTTCTGCGCTAAGCCATAACCCAGCCGCGTGGCATCGCCGCTAACATCGGAACGCAGCGCAGAGAACGACAGCACAGGATTGGAGAGCCTGCTGGCCTCCACCCAGTCCGCCTGATTCAGACCGAGGCGTGCATACTCCAGGCGTACCTTGGGATTGCGCAGCAAGGCGACACCAACCGCCCGTTCAGCCGTCAACGGCTGTGACAGCAGGCTGTCCACCTGCTGATTCAGATCAGTATCCGAAACATGAATACTCGTTGGCCTAGCAGCTAGTGCAGGATCACGCGCCTTGACCAGCGCATTGACGCTGGACAAACCACGATCTGCTGGCAGCGAAGCGCAGCCAGCCAACACCAACACCGCCACCAGCGGCAACAGGCGCATGCCAGAGTGACTTGATAGAACCTTGGCAGCGGTAGGTGTCTGAGTAGACATGAACAGCGGCATGCGTGACCTCATCAACAGCGATTTGATGAATGCATCATGCGGTGGGCTTCGGGACGCCAACCTGACCCCAAAATTACATTTTTGTCAGCATTACTTAATCTTCAGCAAACCCGCTACTGTTCGTTTGAAATACAGCAAGCATGAGAGGCTGGATGTGAAGATCCTGCTGGTGGAAGACGAAGCCAAGACAGGCGAGTACCTGAGAAAGGGCCTGAGCGAAGCCGGCTACAGCACGGACTGGGTCACCGATGGCCTGACCGGGCATCATCAGGCGCTGGTTGGCGACTATGATCTGGTTATCCTCGATGTCATGCTGCCTGAAATCACCGGCTGGCAAGTGCTAGCCGGTATCCGCAAGGCCGGGTTATCGATGCCGGTACTTTTCCTGACAGCACGCGACCAGGTAGAGGATCGCGTCAAAGGTCTTGAGCTAGGTGCCGACGACTATCTCGTCAAACCCTTTGCGTTTGCCGAGCTGTTAGCCCGTGTGCGTACCCTTCTGCGCCGTGGGCGCTCGCGTGATACCGACACACTCAAGGTCGCCGATCTGGAGCTGGACCTGCTGCGCCGTCGTGCCATTCGTGCGGGTCGCCGCATTGACCTTACCGCCAAGGAATTCGCGCTGCTGGAATTGCTGATGCGCCGCCAAGGCGAGGTGCTACCGCGTTCGCTGATCGCTTCTCAGGTCTGGGACATGAACTTCGAGAGCGACACCAATGTGGTCGAAGTCGCCATCAAGCGACTGCGCACCAAAGTTGATACCGGCTTTGACACCAAGCTGATCAACACACTACGCGGCATGGGTTATGTCATGGAGGAAAAGACAAATGATGCGCCTACTGCCTGACTCCATTACCGCACGCACCAGCATGCTCTTCACGCTGCTGGCTGCGCTGGTTTTTTCGGTGATGGGGCTGGTGATTCAAGCTTCGGTTAATCGCCACTTCGTCGAGCAGGATCAAACCGTTATCACTGGCAAACTGGAGCTCATCAATAACATCCTCCAAAACGCGACAGCGACCGACAATACAACACGCATCCAGCGGCAACTGAGCAGTGCGCTGGTGGGCCACCACGATTTGGTGGTGCGAGTTCAGAACAGCGCAGGTCAGGACGTGTTCATGGCAGGGCATGATCGCTTGCCAGATGCCGCCATGATGACCGCGACAGCCTCTCTTGCTCTGCGCTCATGGTCGGATGGCACCATAGCGTACCGATTGGTAGTAACCGACATTTTGATGTCGGACAGAAAACCGGGATGGCGCGTCGGCATCGCCATCAACACGCTTCACCATGCAAAGTTTCTCGCCGCATTTGAACGCGAGCTGCTACTCATTGGCTCTGGGGGTCTGTTGTGCATGGCCTTGTTCGGCTGGGTAGCCATTCGGCGTGGCTTAAGGCCTGTACAGAAAATGGCTGTTGTTGCTGAAAGTATTTCTGCTCAGCGGCTGCACAACCGGCTCGCCATCGAGACCATCCCCATCGAGCTGGAGTCACTGGCTCGTGCATTCAACGCTATGCTGGATCGGCTAAGTGATTCCCTGGAGCGACTGTCAGCCTTTTCATCGGACCTAGCTCATGAACTGCGGACGCCCGTCAACAATCTGATGACGCAAACGCAGGTACTGCTCTCCAAGCCCCGAGAAAATGACGACTACCGTGAGGTTCTGTATTCCAACCTGGAAGAGTTCGAGCGCTTGGCGCGCATGATCAGTGACATGCTGTTCCTGGCCAAAGCCGACAATGGCCTGATCATTCCACACCGTGAAGCCGTGCAGCTGGCCAGCGAGATCACGGCCGTGCTGGAGTTCTACGAGGCACTTGCCGCTGACAAATCGCTCACTCTGAACACCAGTGGGCAAGCACTGGTTATGGGTGATGCCCTGATGCTGCGTCGGGTGATCAGTAATTTGGTGTCTAACGCCGTGCGCCACGCCTATCCGGAAACGGTTATCCGTGTAGCTGTCTCAACACAGGAACACGAAGCCTGCCTCACCGTCCAGAATGCGGGAGACACCATTCCCGAGCACCATCTGGCACATCTGTTCGAGCGTTTTTATCGAGCAGATGGCGCGCGCCAGCGCACAGAAGAAGGGGTCGGACTCGGGCTAGCCATCACGCGCTCAATCGTGCTGGCTCATCAAGGCAAGATTGAGGTCAGCTCTCAGCACGGAGTGACGCAATTCACGATAACGCTGCCACTGGCCTGACCCTGCCTGCTAGATACGCTCAGCACTCTCCAGTCGCCTGAAAATTCGACACCATGCTGTGCACACGCACACGAGCGCGATGCAGCAGCACTCGGAAATGCGAAGGCTTGATATTCAGTGTTTCACAAATTTCATCGGCACCCAGGCCGTCAATATCTCGCAGCAATAGCGCCATGCGCTGCCCGGTCGGGAGTGCATCGAAATGGCGCTCAAGGCAGTCACCCAACGCATGGGATTCGAGCAGTGCCTGCGGGGAATCATCCGTCCAGGACTCAAAGCGTTGTCGCCAATGGCCATCCGCCAGAAATGCGCCGTCCAGCGGATCATGCTGTGGCTCAAGCCCTTCCAGCGATAGCACGGTATTTTTTCGACGCAGGTAGCTGTAGGCGCAATTCATCACAATACGAATCAGCCAAGTCTTCAAGCTTGCCCGGCCCTCAAAGCGCTCCATGCCGTTATAGGCGGAAATCCAGGCCTCTTGCGTGATGTCATCTGCATGATGTGGCGAAAAGTTACGCGCGATACTGAGCATTGCGCCGCCATAAAGCATCATGGCCTCTCGCCAAGCAGCCGCACTGCCCACCTTCAGACCTTCGATGAGGCGTTGCTCTTCTTGCTTGGCGGAAAACGAAAACATGATATTGCTCAATTTAAGCGGTCGCTCCTTGGGAAACGCTGGATGCGGATACCTAGCAATGGCCTATAGAACCACTTTTAATCAACCATGGCCGAACCAGCCCACTCCAGCGTGTATTGCAACTCTTGATGCAATGCATCGAAGGTGCAGCGGGCACGCAGACAAGCCTCCTCAACCAATGACTGCTGCTCCCTATCGACGGTGCTCAACAGCGCTTCCAGCTTCTCGCAACAGGCATGTGCAGCATCGCGCTTGGCACGAAGGTCATTGACCGTTAGCTGCTCATTCAACTGACGCAAAGTTTCCGTGATTTCATGCTCGACATTCATGTTGCAGATCTCCAGCCCATAACAATGACAGCCATGCCCACCAGTGCAATGCCCGCACCCATCCAGTCGCTGGCATGTAGCGTTACGCCATCCACCCAGCGTAACCAGAGCAGTGCCACCACCACATACACTCCGCCGTAGGCTGCATAGACACGACCACTGGCCTCCGGGTGCAAAGTCAGTAGCCAAGCAAACAACATCAGACTGGCTGCTGCCGGCAGCAGCAACCAAGGCGAGCCCTGCTTTTTCAGCCAGAGATAGGGCAGAAAGCAGCCAATGATCTCGGCCAAGGCCGTCACCACGAACAGCCCCAGCGCTTTCAGCAGAATCAGGCTACTCATGCAATGCCCTTCTCCTCACGAAGTTCGTGCAAGGCCGCTCGTACGATCTGGATCGAGCCCGAGATAGCAAGCACCGCCATGCCCAGCACCACATCAGACCAGAAGCTTGCAGTCATCCAAACACCCACAGCGGCACACATCACCACGATGTTGCCAATGGCGTACGACTGCAGACTCACACGGATCACTATTGCCAGCACAACTACAGTAGTACTGCCTCGCTCTCCTATCTCCGTTGAATACGCTAATGCCTAAGCTCGCATCGCCAAGATACGACGCGCTCCATTGAGTACAACCAGAGCAACCAACGTTCCGATGACCAGATCTGGCAGCGAAGAACCCGTCCAGGCAACCAATGCTCCGGCAAAGATGACCCCAAGGTTGGCGATCACGTCATTGGACGAGAAAATCCAGCTGGCCTTCATGTGTGCTCCGCTATCCTTGTGCCCCGACAACAGCGCGAGACAGCTGACATTCGCGATCAGCGCCGCCAGTGAGACAACCATCATGATGGATGACTCCGGGTCACTGCCAAATACCAAGCGTCGCAACACTTCGGCCAGTGCCCCAAGGGCTAGCGCTATCTCGACCCAGCCTGCTAGGTGAGCAATCCGCAGCTTGTGTTGTGCAGTGCGGCCAACGGCATACAGAGCCAGACCGTAAACGGCTGCATCAGCAAACATGTCCAGTGAGTCGGCCAGCAGCCCAGTGGACTGCGCTAGGATGCCGGCAATGATCTCGACTAGGAACATGATGGCATTGATCGCCAGCAGCAGGCGCAACACCGCCGACTCTCGGCGGACCTCGTCCTGCGACTGTGTACGGGCCTGGACGACGCCCGCCGACCTTGTCCCCAGCAACTCGGCACCCAGGCCCAGCGGGAGCAGTTGCGTCAGTATGAGGTTTGCATTTCCATGGTGAGTAATGTGCAACGCCCGCTGCTGCAGATCAAAGTCGAGCGCCAGCACCGCATCACTGGACTCCAGTGCCATCCTGATCATGCGCTCCTCTGACGGACAGTCCATCTTCGGCACTTTGAAGGAACTGATCACGGCATGCTGGTCTTGAGAAGTCGGAAGAACATCACTGAGACTGGCGGCGATCGCCTCCCCCTGGCACTGCCCGCTACAGCACTTGCTCATTTTCCTCTCCCTCTCACGCAGTTTTCTTACTGCCAATCAATTGCCGCGAAACCCTGTCCCAGAGCACCAGCACCAAAGGGATCAATACCAAGGCATAGGTGAGCCAAACACCATACTCACCACCTGGCGCATAGGCCTCGGTCAAGTCATGCCAATACACGTTGTTCATGCCGGGCAGCACGCTCGCCTCACTGAACTCGTGGAAGGCATAGATCACCAGCTGTACGGCAAACAGCGTCAAGAAGACTCCCGTAGTGCGAAACAGCAGGCCTACATCAATACGGCGGCCATAGCGAGTCCAGAGCCAGGCCAGTAGCGCAGCAGCAATAAGCCCGCTCATAGCGCTTCCAACCAGCCCCAAGCCGCTTTGAGTGCCCGCAAGTGCAGCAATGAGAGTTGCCGCTTCAACACCCTCTCGCCCCACCATCAGGACCGCAAAAAGAAACACACTCCACCAGACGGTGTGTGACTGGCTGTTGGTAAGTACGGTCAAGCGCTTGCGGATCTCCAGCGCCATTTTCTTGCCATGACGGGCCATGTGAATCACACAGGTGATAATCAAAGCAGCAGCTACAAGCGCCAACCAAGCCTCCCAGATGGGCGACAGGGCACCCGTGCGTGCCAGATAAATACCGAGTACCGCAGATAATATGACTGCAAAGGCTGAGCCCCCGATAAGCGGAGCCAGCAAGACGCGATTGCCGGTTTGGCGAAGAAAGGCCAAAGCTACGGAAATTATCAGTAGTGCCTCCAGTCCTTCTCTGAAAGTGGTCATGAAAATTGGCAGCATCAAAGTCTCTCGCTCAATAGGGGTGGTATGTCATGGCGGCCATTGACAACCTATGGACGCCATCATAAGTAATGATTACCCTTCTCATTTAAAACCTTACAGCCACTATAAGGTCAAGCATATGAAGATAAGCGCCCTGGCAAAAGCAACGGCAACGAATACACAAACCTTGCGCTATTACGAGCGAGTCGGACTGCTGACACTGCCCATGCGCTGCGCCAACGGCTACCGCAGTTATGCACCGCAAGCGATACAGCAGGTCACCTTCATCAGGCATTGTCGAGAGCTGGACATGAGCCTGTCAGACATCGAACAGGTGATGCTGCTGGCAGAACAGCCGGATGCTGACTGCAATCAACTCAACATCCTGCTGCAGACCCATCTCGATCAGGTACGAGTCAAACGGCATGCGCTTGATGTACTGGAAACACAGTTGCTCGCCCTGCAAGGGCGCTGTGGCAAAAGTCGCAAAGCATGTGACTGCGGCATCCTCAAGCACCTGGTCTCTACTTAATCATCCTCTCCAAGACAGCGCCAAGGCTCAGCTTGCGCAACCCTCGTCCGCCCCGCCGCAAGCCTCATGCTCAACCTGCACGGTGACGTGCTGATAGCCAAAGTCGCGCATCAGCAGGGTCCGCACTTTAGCAATGATGTCATCTCCTCGCGCTGTCGGTGTGGCCTGCACATGCAAGGTGATGAAAGCGGCATCTGCGGCAACCGTCCACGCATGAACATGATGCACATTCAGCGCTTCAGGCACATCGGCCAGCACGACCTGTCGGAGCTGCTCGGCATCAAAGCCATCAGGGCTGCCTTCCAGCAAGGCATGCGCTGACTCACGCGTAATACGCCAGCCGGTACGCACAATCAACAACGCCACCGCCATCGACAGCAACGGGTCAGCGGGCATCCAGCCGGTCCCCAGAATGATCAGAGCGGCCGCGATGGCAGCCACCGAGCCCAGCAGGTCACCCAGCACATGCGCCAGTGCGCCGCGCGTGTTGAGATCACTGCCACCGCGCAAGACCAGATAGGCGATCACGTTGATGACCAGTCCGGCCACTGCCACCATCAGCATGGGGCCGGCCAGCACCGTGACTGGCTCACGCAAACGCCCGATAGCCTCGACACTGATCCAGGCGGCGATAAGCAGCAGCGACAAGCCATTGACGAAAGCGGCCAGCACGCGTGCACGGCCGTAGCCATAGGTGCGGCGACTGTCAGCGCCGCGCCGACTGACTGCCGTCGCATACAACGCTAGAGCCAGCGAAGCCGCATCGGTGAGCATATGGCCGGCATCAGCGATGAGCGCCAACGAGCCGCTCCAGAAGCCTGCAATCACCTCTAGGCCCATGAAGCCTGCCGTCAGCGCCAGCGCGATTTTCAGCCGCGCTGCACCAGCCTCTGCAACAGGATCATGACCCGCATGATCGTGATGGTCACTCATCTCTGCTCCCTCTCAACTGTTAACAACAAACACCTTTCAGGTGTCAGCTCTTTCTTCACGCCACTGTTCAATCATCCGGTACAGCGCTGGCAGCACCACCAGTGTCAGCAGTGTACTGGTGATCAAGCCGCCAATGACCACGATGGCCAGCGGCTTCTGCACCTCGGCCCCCGTGCCTGTGGCCAGCGCCATGGGCACGAAGCCCAGCGATGCCACCAAGGCCGTCATCAGCACCGGCCGCAGTCGCGAGATCGAGCCTTCCTGTACCGCCTCAATCAGTCCCTTGCCGCTCTCGCGTAGCTGGTTGATGCGACTGACCATGACCAGACCATTTAGTACCGCCACGCCAGACAACGCGATGAAGCCGATGGCTGCTGTGATCGAAAACGGAATGCCGCAGAGCCAGAGCGCCAGAATGCCACCCGTCAAGGCCAGCGGCACTGCGCTGAACACCAACAGGGCCTGACGAACAGTGCCCAGCGCCATGAACAGCAGCATCAAAATCAGAGCAAAACAGGCCG